>NZ_CP032544.1:0-301250 GCF_003867075.1 Tenacibaculum mesophilum
ATTGCTGCTCATATTGATGCTGGTAAAACAACAACAACTGAGCGTATCCTTTTCTATACAGGGGTGTCTCACAAAATTGGAGAGGTTCACGATGGTGCTTCTACAATGGACTGGATGGAGCAAGAAGCTGAAAGAGGTATTACAATTACTTCTGCAGCTACTACTTGTACTTGGCAATTTCCAACCGAAAATGGACAGCCTACAGCTGATGCTAAGGGATACCATTTTAATATTATTGATACTCCAGGTCACGTTGATTTTACCGTAGAGGTAAACCGTTCGTTACGTGTATTAGACGGGTTAGTGTTCTTATTCTCTGCAGTAGACGGAGTTGAGCCACAATCTGAAACTAACTGGCGTTTAGCTGATAACTATAAAGTGCCACGTATCGGTTTCGTTAACAAAATGGACCGTCAAGGAGCAAACTTCTTAGCTGTATGTCAGCAAGTAAAAGACATGTTAAAGTCTAATGCAGTGCCAATCGTATTAAACATTGGTGATGAAGCAGATTTTAAAGGAATTGTTGATTTAGTTAAAAACCGTGCTATTGTATGGCATGATGACAACTACGGGTCAACTTTCGATGTTGTAGAAATTCCAGAAGAATTAAAAGAAGAAGCTCGTGAGTTACGTGGTAAGTTAATCGAAGAGGTTGCTGCTTATGACGAAAACTTATTAGAGAAGTACATGGAAGATGAAGATTCAATTACAGAAGAAGAAGTGCACGCTGCATTAAGAGCTGCTGTAATGGATATGTCTATTATTCCAATGGTATGTGGTTCATCATTCAAAAATAAAGGTGTTCAGTTTTTATTAGATGCTGTATGTCGTTATTTACCTTCTCCAGTAGATAGAGATAATATCGTAGGAACTAATCCTGATACTGGTGAGGAGGAAACACGTAAGCCAGACGCAAAAGCGCCATTTTCAGCTTTAGCATTTAAAATTGCTACCGATCCTTTCGTAGGACGTTTAGCATTCTTCCGCGCTTATTCTGGTCGTTTAGATGCAGGTTCTTATGTGTTGAACAACCGTTCAGGTAAAAAAGAACGTATTTCACGTATTTACCAAATGCACTCTAACAAGCAAAATGCTATCGACTTTATTGAAGCTGGAGATATTGGAGCTGCTGTAGGATTTAAAGATATTAAAACAGGAGATACCTTATCTGATGAAAAGAATCCAATTGTTTTAGAATCAATGGATTTCCCAGATCCAGTAATCGGTATTGCTGTTGAACCAAAAACTAAGGCTGACGTTGATAAGTTAGGTATGGCTTTAGGTAAATTAGCAGAGGAAGATCCAACATTTACTGTAAAAACAGATGATGCTTCAGGTCAAACTGTAATTTCAGGAATGGGTGAGTTACACTTAGATATTATTGTTGATCGTTTAAAGCGTGAGTTTAAGGTTGAAGTAAATCAAGGACAACCACAAGTAGAGTACAAAGAAGCTTTAACAGCTACTGCAGATCACAGAGAGGTTTATAAGAAACAATCTGGTGGACGTGGTAAGTTTGCTGATATTGTATTTACTATGGAGCCTGCTGATGAAGGTGTTACAGGGTTACAATTTGAGTCTATTATTAAAGGAGGTAACGTTCCTAAGGAATTTGTACCTTCTGTAGAGAAAGGATTCAAAGAGGCAATGAAGAATGGTCCTTTAGCTGGTTACGAAATGGATTCGATGAAGATTACTTTAAAGGATGGATCTTTCCACCCTGTAGATTCTGATCAATTATCATTCGAATTAGCTGCTAAGTTAGGTTATAAAGCTGCTGCAAAAGCTGCAAGAGCTGTAATCATGGAACCAATGATGAAATTAGAAGTGTTAACTCCAGAGGAGAACATGGGAGATATCGTTGGAGACTTAAACAGAAGAAGAGGACAAGTAAACGATATGAGCGATCGTGCTGGATCTAAAGTAGTAAAAGCAATCGTTCCTTTATCAGAAATGTTTGGATATGTTACTTCTTTAAGAACATTATCTTCAGGTAGAGCAACTTCTACTATGGAATTCTCTCACTATGCAGAAACTCCAAGTAACATTTCAGAAGAAGTAATCGCAAACGCTAAAGGTTAATTAAGATGAGTCAAAAAATTAGAATAAAGTTAAAATCTTACGATTATAATTTAGTAGACAAGTCTGCTGAGAAAATCGTAAAAACAGTAAAGAGTACTGGTGCTGTGGTAAACGGACCAATTCCTTTACCAACAAATAAAAAGATTTTTACAGTGTTACGTTCACCACACGTAAACAAAAAATCAAGAGAACAATTTCAATTATCTGCTTACAAAAGATTATTAGACATTTATAGTTCTTCTTCAAAAACTATTGATGCGCTAATGAAACTTGAGTTACCAAGTGGAGTTGAAGTTGAGATCAAAGTATAAGTAAATCAATAACTTTCGGTTTAATTTTGTTAAGCCGAAAGTTTTTTATACTTTTGCACACCGAAATTTTAGTTTTCGGAGTGTGGAAATTTCTGAAAAGTATTCAGAAATGACATGTCCTGAGGGTTTCGCGAAGGAAAAACGGTAAAACAAATTCAAAGAGTGAAGATGTTTTTCGCTCTTTTTTTTTGAGAAATTCGAAGGAAAACAAGAAACATTTGTTTCAAAAAATTATTTTATTAATAGACGCGCTGGATAAATTAAAATCTATCGTCTGAAAATTAACAAATATGTCTGGGTTAATAGGAAGAAAAGTAGGAATGACCAGCTTATTCGATGAAAACGGGAAAAATATTCCTTGTACTGTAATCGAAGCAGGTCCTTGCGTTGTTACCCAAGTCAGAACCGAAGAGGTTGACGGCTATAACGCGTTACAACTTGGTTTCGATGACAAAAAAGCAAAAAGCTCTAACAAGGCTTTAGATGGTCACTTTAAAAAAGCTGGTACATCTGCTAAAAGAAAGGTCGTTGAGTTCCAAGGATTCGAAGGTGAGTATAAATTAGGTGACTCAATTACTGTTGAACACTTTGCTGAAGGAGAATTCGTTGATGTATCAGGAGTTTCTAAAGGTAAAGGTTTTCAAGGTGTTGTTAAACGTCATGGTTTTGGCGGGGTTGGACAAGCAACTCACGGTCAACATAACCGTTTAAGAGCTCCAGGTTCAATTGGTGCAGCATCATACCCTGCAAGAGTATTCAAAGGAATGCGTATGGCAGGTCGTATGGGTGGAGACAAAGTAAAAGTTCAAAATTTAAGAGTTTTAAAAGTGGTTGCAGATAAGAATCTTATCGTTGTAAAAGGAGCAATTCCTGGTCACAAAAACTCTTATGTAACTATCGAGAAATAATGAAAGTAGCAGTATTAGATATTACAGGAAAAGATACTGGTAGAAAAGTTGAACTTTCTAACGAGGTATTCGGAATTGAGCCAAATGATCATGCAATTTATTTAGATGTAAAGCAGTATTTGGCTAATCAAAGACAAGGTACTCATAAATCGAAAGAAAGAGCTGAGATTGCTGGTAGTACAAGAAAGATAAAAAAACAAAAAGGAACTGGTACAGCTCGTGCGGGTAGTATCAAGTCTGGTGTTTTTAGAGGTGGTGGACGTATGTTTGGTCCAAGACCTAGAAACTATTCTTTTAAGTTAAATAAAAACTTAAAGCGTTTAGCACGTAAGTCAGCTTTAAGTATTCAAGCAAAAGAAAACAATTTAGTGGTTGTTGAAGATTTCAATTTTGAAGCTCCAAAAACTAAAGAGTTTATCAATGTATTAAAAGCTTTAGAATTAGACGCTAAAAAGTCTTTATTCGTATTAGGTGAAGAAAGTAAGAATGTTTACTTATCATCTCGTAACTTAAAAGGTTCTAAAGTAGTAGATGCTTCAGGTATTAACACGTATAGCGTTTTAAATGCTAATAAAGTGGTTATTTCAGAAAGCTCTCTAGAAGGAATTGAGTCTAATTTAAGTAAATAGGGAACAAGATGAGTATTTTAATTAAACCTATTATTACAGAAAAAGCTACAAATGATAGCGAGTTAAACAACCGTTATACATTTGTTGTAAATAAAAAAGCTAACAAATTAGAAATCAAAGGAGCTGTAGAAGCTGCTTATGGTGTAGCGATTGAATCTGTAAAAACAATGAATTATCCAGCACAAAGAAAAACTAAATACACTAAAAAAGGTTTAGTTACTGGATTAACAGGTGGATACAAAAAGGCAATCGTTCAGTTAGCTGAAGGAGAAACTATTGATTTTTATAACAATCTTTAAGAAAAGACAGAATGTCAGTTAGAAAATTAAAACCAATAACACCAGGTCAGCGTTTTAGAGTTGTAAATGGGTTCGACACCATTACTACTGATAAGCCGGAGAAATCTTTATTAGCTCCGAAAAAACGATCTGGAGGTCGAAACAACCAGGGTAGAATGACTACACGTAACATCGGTGGAGGTCATAAACAAAAATACCGTATTATCGATTTTAAAAGAGATAAGCAAGGTATTCCTGCAACAGTAAAAACTATTGAGTACGATCCAAACCGTACTGCATTTATTGCATTAGTTAGTTATGCTGATGGTGAAAAACGTTATGTGATTGCACAAAACGGATTAAAAGTAGGTCAAACAATCATTTCAGGAAAGGAAGTAGCTCCAGAAGTAGGTAACGCTATGTATTTAAGTGAAATTCCTTTAGGAACTACAATTTCTTGTATTGAGTTACACCCAGGTCAAGGAGCTGTTATGGCTCGTTCTGCTGGAGCTTTTGCTCAGTTAGTTGCAAAAGAAGGTAAATATGCAACTGTTAAATTACCTTCTGGAGAAACAAGATTTATCTTATTAACTTGTATGGCTACAATTGGAGTAGTGTCTAACTCAGACCACCAATTATTAGTTTCAGGTAAAGCAGGTAGAAGTAGATGGTTAGGAAGAAGACCAAGAACAAATGCAGTAAGAATGAACCCAGTTGATCACCCAATGGGAGGTGGTGAAGGACGTTCTTCTGGAGGGCATCCAAGATCTAGAAACGGTATTCCTGCTAAAGGATTTAAGACTAGATCAAAGACCAAAGCTAGTAATAAGTATATCGTAGAACGTAGAAAGAAATAATAAACCATGGCAAGATCATTAAAAAAAGGACCTTACGTTCACTATAAGTTAGAGAAAAAAGTGTTAGCTAACGTAGAAGCAGGTAGTAAGTCAGTTATCAAAACTTGGTCTAGAGCAAGTATGATTACTCCTGATTTCGTAGGACAAACAATTGCAGTTCACAACGGACGTCAGTTTGTACCAGTTTACGTTACTGAAAACATGGTAGGTCATAAATTAGGCGAATTTTCACCAACACGCTCATTTAGAGGACATGCTGGTGCAAAAAATAAAGGTAAAAAATAGTAGGAAATTATGGGAAGTCGTAAACATAACATGGCAACACAGTTAAAAGAAGCTAGAAAGTCTAGAGCTTTCGCTAAATTAACTAATTGTCCTACATCACCAAGGAAAATGCGCTTGGTAGCAGATTTAGTAAGAGGAGTAGAAGTTGAAAAAGCTTTACAAATCTTAAAGTTCAGTCCAAAAGAAGCATCACGTAACTTAGAAAAGTTATTATTATCAGCTATTGCTAACTGGCAAGCTAAAAATGAAGATGCAAGCATTGAAGATGCTGGATTATACGTAAAATCAATTTGTGTTGATAGCGCAGGTATGTTAAAAAGGTTAAGACCAGCTCCGCAAGGTCGTGCACATAGAATTCGTAAGCGTTCTAATCACGTAACTTTAGAGTTAGGAACTAAAAATAATAGTAATTAATCAAAGTAGAAATGGGACAAAAGACAAATCCAATAGGAAATCGTTTAGGAATTATCAGAGGATGGGAATCTAACTGGTATGGTGGAAATGACTACGGAGATAAGATTGCTGAAGATGATAAGATAAGAAAGTATTTATATGCTAGATTATCTAAAGCAAGTGTATCAAGAATTATTATTGAGCGTACCTTAAAACTTGTAACCGTTACTATCACTACTGCACGTCCAGGTATCATTATTGGTAAAGGAGGTCAAGAGGTAGACAAGTTAAAAGAAGAGCTTAAGAAAATTACTGGTAAAGAAGTTCAAATTAATATTTTCGAAATTAAGCGTCCAGAATTAGATGCAAAATTAGTTGCTGCTAGTATTGCACGTCAAATTGAAAATAGAATTTCTTACAAGCGAGCTACTAAAATGGCAATCGCTGCTGCAATGAGAATGAATGCAGAAGGAATTAAAGTTCAATTATCAGGCCGTTTAAACGGAGCTGAAATGGCACGTTCTGAGCATTACAAAGAAGGAAGAATTCCTCTTTCTACCTTTAGAGCAGACATCGATTATGCACTTGTTGAATCACATACTACATACGGAAGAATCGGTGTGAAAGTATGGATTATGAAAGGTGAGGTTTATGGAAAACGTGAATTATCTCCATTAGTTGGACTATCTAAGCAAAAAGGTAGTGGAAACAAAGGAGGTGGTAAACGTCAACCTCGCAGAAGAAAATAATTTTTAAAAGAAATTAACAATGTTACAGCCAAAAAGAGTAAAATACCGTAAGGTACAGAAGGCGAAAGGAAATATGAAAGGTAACTCTGGTAGAGGTACTCAACTTTCTAACGGAATGTTTGGTATCAAATCATTAGACCAGAACTTACTTACCTCTCGTCAAATTGAGGCAGCTCGTATTGCGGCAACTCGTTATATGAAAAGAGAGGGGCAACTTTGGATTAAGATTTTCCCAGATAAACCAATAACAAAGAAACCGTTAGAGGTACGTATGGGTAAAGGTAAAGGTGCACCAGATCACTTTGTAGCAGTTGTAAAACCAGGTAGAATTTTGTTCGAAATTGGTGGAGTACCAATGGAAGTAGCAAAAGAAGCTTTACGTTTAGCAGCGCAAAAACTTCCTGTAAAAACGAAGTTTGTAATAGCAAGAGATTTTGATTATAACGCTTAATTCTATTAGATCATGAAACAATCAGAAATTAAAGAATTATCAACAGCTGACTTACAAGAAAAGCTAGGGGCGTTGAAGAAAAATTATACTGATCTTAAGATGGCTCACGCCATAACTCCATTGGAAAACCCATTAGAGTTACGTAGCTTAAGAAAAACTGTAGCAAGAATTGCTACAGAGTTAACTAAAAGAGAATTACAATAATTCTAGTCAGTTTTAAAGATGGAAAAAAGAAATCTTAGAAAAGAGAGAATCGGTGTAGTATCTAGCAACAAAATGGAGAAATCTATCGTAGTTAGCGAGGTAAAAAGAGTAAAGCACCCAATGTACGGAAAGTTCGTATTGAAGACTAAGAAGTACGTTGCACATGACGAGAATAACGATTGCAACGAAGGTGATACTGTAAGGATCATGGAAACACGTCCTATGAGTAAATCTAAGCGTTGGAGATTAGTAGAAATCCTAGAAAGAGCTAAATAATATGTTACAGACAGAATCAAGATTAAAAGTCGCAGATAACACTGGAGCAAAAGAAGTTTTAGTGATTAGAGTTTTAGGAGGAACAAAAAAGCGTTACGCTAGCGTTGGAGATAAAATTGTAGTTTCAGTAAAATCTGCAACTCCAAACGGAACTGTAAAGAAAGGTCAAGTATCTCGTGCAGTTGTTGTTCGTACTAAGAAAGAAGTTAGACGTAAAGACGGATCATATATCAGATTTGATGATAATGCTTGTGTACTTTTAAATCCTTCAGAGGAAATGAGAGGTACTCGTGTATTCGGACCTGTGGCTCGTGAATTACGTGAGAAACAATTTATGAAAATAGTATCATTAGCACCTGAGGTGTTATAAAATCAGATTTTAAAATGAAAAAATTTAAAATTAAATCAGGAGATACTGTTAAAGTTATAGCAGGGGATCATAAAGGATCTGAAGGAAAAGTTTTACAAATCCTTAAAGATAAGGATAGAGTAGTAGTAGAAGGTGTAAATATGGTGTCTAAACACACTAAACCTAGTGCTGCTAACCCTCAAGGAGGAATTGTAAAAAAGGAAGCTCCATTACATATATCGAATGTAGCCTTAATCGAAAACGGTGAAGCTGTTAGAGTAGGGTATGATTTTGATAAGGAAAGTGGAAAAAAGTTCAGAGTTTCAAAAAAATCAGATAAAGCAATATAACAATGAGTTACGTACCAAGATTAAGAGAAGAGTACAAGAGCAGAGTTATCAAAGCTCTTACTGATGAATTTGGTTATAGCAATGTAATGCAAGTGCCTAAATTACAAAAGATAGTTGTAAGTAAAGGTGTTGGTGCAGCTATAGCAGATAAGAAATTAATAGAATACGCTATTGATGAGTTAACTACTATTACTGGTCAAAAAGCAGTACCTACAATTTCTAAGAAAGACGTTGCAAACTTCAAATTACGTAAAGGAATGCCTATTGGAGCAAAAGTTACGTTAAGAGGAGATAAAATGTACGAATTTTTAGATAGATTAGTTACAGCTTCTTTACCACGTGTAAGAGACTTTAACGGTATCAAAGCAAATGGTTTTGATGGTAGAGGTAATTACAATTTAGGAATTACTGAGCAAATCATCTACCCAGAGATTAATATTGATCAAGTGAAAAAAATTAGTGGTATGGATATTACTTTTGTAACATCAGCAAGCACTGATAAGGAAGCTAAATCATTATTAGGAGAATTAGGATTACCATTTAAAAAGAATTAATAAGATGGCTAAAGAATCAATGAAAGCGCGTGAGCGCAAAAGAGCTAAAATGGTTGCTAAATATGCAGAAAAGAGAAAAGCCTTAAAAGAAGCTGGAGACTATGAAGCATTACAAAAGTTGCCAAAAAACGCATCACCAATTAGAATGCACAATCGTTGTAAACTAACTGGACGTCCAAAAGGATATATGCGTCAGTTCGGAATTTCACGTGTTACTTTCCGTGAAATGGCTAACCAAGGATTAATTCCAGGAGTAAAGAAAGCAAGCTGGTAAGAAGCTCTTCCATACAAAATAAAGGTGTATAACTAAACAAAGTTGTACACCTTTTTGCTTAACAAAAGGGTGTAATTAATACATACTTTAATTTCATTTTAAAATAAAAATACTCTTACAAAAACGTAATATTTTGATACTAAAAATGATAATCATCAAAAAGGTTTGATTTTCAAAAAGTTTATGTATATTTGCACTCTGTTTTTATGGGGTAAATTACGCCTTGTAAGTAAATACCACTTAAATGGTATAATGCTTATGAGATTTTACTCAAAAAACAAATAAATAAGTATTAACTGGTTTCAGGTTTAGTATTTGCGTTGATAAGATAATAATGCTAAAAACCAAAACCGAAAATTAATTAACTATGTATACAGATCCAATCGCGGATTTTCTTACTCGAGTGAGAAATGCTATTGCAGCAAATCACAGAGTAGTTGAAGTTCCTGCTTCAAAGTTGAAGAAGGAAATGACGAAGATTTTGTTCGATCAAGGTTACATTTTAAGTTATCAGTTCAATGACGATAAGGTTCAAGGAACGATTAAGATAGCTTTAAAATACGATCGTGACACGAAAGAATCAGTAATCAGAAAGATTCAAAGAATTTCAACACCAGGTTTACGTAGATACGTTGGCGCTAAAGAAATGCCAAGAGTATTGAACGGATTAGGTATTGCTATTGTTTCTACATCAAAAGGTGTAATGACAAACAAAAAAGCAAGACAAGAGAACGTTGGTGGTGAAGTATTATGTTACGTTTACTAAAAAACATTTTGTAAGATGAGTAGAATAGGAAAGAATCCAATCGCATTGCCACAAGGTGTTGAAGTAAAAGTAGACGGAAATGTGGTTACAGTAAAAGGGAAATTAGGAGAGTTAACTCAAGAAATTAAGTCTGATATTACTGTAAAAGTTGAAGATGGTACCATTACTTTAGAAAGACCATCAGAAAGTAAAGATCATAGAGCAGCACATGGTTTATACCGTGCTTTAATCAATAATATGGTTGAAGGTGTTAGCAAAGGATTTACTAAAGAGTTAGAGTTAGTAGGTGTTGGTTATAGAGCATCTAACCAAGGACAAAAATTAGATTTAGCCTTAGGTTTCTCTCACAATATTGTAATAGATTTAGCTCCAGAAGTTAAGGTTGAAACAGTATCTGAAAAAGGTAAGAACCCAATCGTAAAATTAACTTCACATGACAAGCAATTAGTTGGTCAAGTTGCAGCAAAAATTCGTTCATTCCGTAAGCCAGAACCTTACAAAGGAAAAGGAATTAAGTTTGTAGGAGAAGTATTAAGAAGAAAAGCAGGTAAATCTGCATAATAAATAAGAGAAATTATTATGGCATTATCAAAGCTTGAAAGAAGACAACGAATTAAGCATAGAATTAGAAAGATTGTTACAGGTACAGCTGAAAAACCAAGGTTATCAGTTTTTAGAAGTAACAAAGAAATCTATGCTCAGTTAATTGATGACGTTGCTGGTGTTACATTAGCATCTGCATCATCAAGAGATAAAGAAATTACATCTAGTTCTAAAGCAGAAGCGGCTACAGCTGTAGGTAAAGCTATTGCTGAAAAAGCTGTAAAGGCTGGTGTTGATACTGTTGCTTTTGACCGTAACGGATATTTATACCACGGAAGAGTTAAAGTATTAGCAGACGCTGCAAGAGAAGCTGGTTTAAAATTTTAAGAAATTATATTATGTTAGGATATAAAAACGTAGAAAGAGTAAAACCAAGCGGATTAGAGCTTGTAGATAAATTAGTTGGTGTACAACGTGTTACCAAAGTAACTAAAGGAGGTAGAGCATTTGGTTTCTCTGCAATCGTAGTAGTTGGAGATGGTAATGGAGTTGTAGGTCACGGATTAGGGAAATCTAAAGATGTTTCTTCTGCAATTGCAAAAGCAGTTGAAGATGCAAAGAAAAATTTAGTACGTATTCCTATTTTAGATGGAACATTACCACACGAACAAAAAGGTAAATTTGGTGGTGCAAAAGTATTCATCAAGCCTGCTTCACATGGTACCGGGGTTATTGCCGGAGGTGCTGTACGTTTAGTATTAGAAGCTGTAGGTATTAAAGACGTATTATCAAAATCTCAAGGATCATCAAACCCTCACAACGTAGTAAAAGCAACTTTTGATGCTTTATTACAATTACGTAGTGCTGCTACAATTGCTAAGCAAAGAGGTATATCTTTAGAGAAAGTTTTTAACGGTTAAAATTTAAGACGATGAGTAAAATTAGAGTTACACAAGTAAAAAGTCAAATCGGTCGCCTTAAAAATCAAAAAAGAACGTTAGAGGCGTTAGGTTTACGTAAAATGAACCAAACTGTAGAGCATGAAGCATCAGCTACAATTTTGGGTATGGTAAGTAAAGTTTCACACTTAGTTTCTGTAGAAGAAATTAAATAAGACAATATAAAGATGAGTTTACACAACTTAAAACCAGCAGCAGGATCTACAAAAAGCGGTAAAAGAATCGCTCGTGGAGAAGGTTCTGGTCACGGAGGTACCTCTACAAGAGGACATAAAGGAGCTAAATCTCGTTCTGGTTATTCTCGTAAAATAGGATTTGAAGGAGGGCAAATGCCACTTCAAAGACGTGTACCTAAATTTGGTTTCACTAACATTAATCGTAAAGAATATGTTGGTGTAAATTTAGACAAGTTACAATCATTAGTAGATAACGGAAAGATAACAGATACAGTTAATTTAGACGTTTTAGTAGAAAACAGATTAGCTCGTAAAAACGACTTAGTTAAAATATTAGGTGGTGGAGAGTTAAAAGCTAAATTAAATATAACTGTACATAAATTTACAGCATCAGCTAAAGCAGCTATTGAAGCAGCAGGAGGTGAAGCAGTAACATTATAAGAATTGTAAATGATGAATTTTATAAATACTTTAAAAGACATTTGGAAGATTGAAGAGTTAAAAGAAAAATTACTTTTAACCTTAGGTTTAATCGCTGTTTACCGTTTTATGGCAGCAGTTCCATTACCAGGAATTGACCCTACTCAGTTATCAGCATTAAAAGACAGTACTGACGGTGGACTTTTAGGTTTATTAAACGCATTTACAGGTGGGGCATTTGCTAGAGCGTCAGTTATGGCACTTGGTATAATGCCTTATATTTCTGCATCAATCGTGGTTCAGTTAATGGGTATTGCAGTACCGTATTTACAGAAATTACAAAAAGATGGAGAAAGTGGACGTAAGAAGATTACGCAAATAACAAGATGGCTTACGATTGCTATTACGTTGTTTCAAGCACCAACCTACATTGGAGTAATCCAAAACCAAATGGGTTTACCGCAAGAAGCATTCTTAGTAACAGGAGCAACATTTTGGGTATCATCTATCATTCTTTTAAGTGCAGGAACAATTTTTGCAATGTGGCTAGGAGAGCGTATTACTGATAAAGGAGTTGGTAATGGAATTTCATTATTAATTACCGTTGGTATTATCGCAAATTTCCCAGCAGCATTTATTCAAGAATTAGTTTCTAAGCAAACTGCAGGTGCTGGAGGAATTATGATGATTTTAATCGAATTAATAGTTTGGTTTGTAGTAATCTTGTTAACCGTATTATTAGTTACAGCAGTACGTAAAGTAGCCGTTCAATACGCACGTCGTACAGCAGTTACAAACATTAAAGATGTTGATGGCGCAAGACAGTACATTCCTTTAAAATTGAATGCAGCTGGAGTAATGCCAATTATTTTTGCACAGGCTATTATGTTTTTACCAATAGCATTAGGTCAAAAATATCCAGCATTAAACAGTTTAACTGATATTAACGGTTTATGGTATAACGTTATATTTGCTTTATTAATTATTGTCTTTAGTTACTTTTATACTGCTATTACTATTCCAACGAATAAAATGGCAGAAGACTTAAAGAGAAGTAATGGTTTTGTTCCAGGTTATAAACCAGGTGAAGAAACAGCTAACTTTTTAGATTCAGTATTGTCGAAAATTACATTACCAGGATCTATCTTCTTAGCAGCTTTATCTATTTTACCAGCAATCATTGTAAAGTTTGGAGTTACTCAAAACTGGGCAATGTTTTATGGAGGAACATCATTAATCATTATGGTAGGAGTTGCAATAGACACTATTCAGCAAATAAACTCGTATTTATTAAACAGTCGTTATGATGGTTTAATGAAAACAGGTAACAGTAACAGAAAATCATTAAAATAATATGGCTAAACAACCAGCAATTCAACAAGACGGAACTATTACAGAAGCATTATCGAATGCAATGTTTCGAGTAGAATTAGAGAACGGACATATTGTTACGGCTCACATTTCAGGAAAAATGCGTATGCATTATATAAAACTATTACCAGGAGATAAGGTAAAGTTAGAAATGAGTCCGTATGATTTATCAAAGGCAAGAATTACTTACAGATATTAAAAACACACACTGATGAAAGTAAGAGCATCATTAAAGAAAAGAAGTGCCGACTGCAAAATTGTACGCAGAAAAGGCAGATTATATGTAATTAACAAAAAGAATCCTAGATTTAAACAAAGACAAGGGTAGTTATGGCAAGAATCGCAGGTATAGATATTCCAAAGAATAAAAGAGGTGTTATCGCTTTAACTTACATCTTTGGTATAGGAAGAAGCAGAGCTAAAGAAGTTTTAGCTGCTGCCAATATAGATGAAAGTATCAAAGTTCAAGATTGGACTGATGATCAAATTGCAGCAATTCGTGAGCAAGTTGGAACTTACACTATTGAAGGTGAGTTACGTTCTGAGGTTCAATTAAGCATTAAACGTTTAATGGATATCGGATGTCAAAGAGGTATTCGTCACAGACTTGGTTTACCATTACGTGGACAAAGAACAAAGAATAACTCTCGTACAAGAAAAGGTAAGAGAAAAACTGTAGCTAACAAGAAAAAATAATCATTGATTATTTTTTACTAATAGTAAAGAATTATGGCAAAGTCTAAAGTAACAAAAAAACGTAAAGTTGTAATAGAGTCAGTTGGTGAAGCTCACGTAACTGCATCTTTCAACAATATTATTATTTCTTTAACAAACAAAAAAGGTGACGTTATTTCTTGGTCATCTGCAGGAAAAATGGGCTTCAGAGGTTCTAAAAAGAACACTCCTTACGCAGCTCAGTTAGCAGCAGAAGATTGTGCAAACGTTGCTAAAGAAGCAGGTTTACGTAAAGTAAAAGTGTATGTTAAAGGACCAGGTAACGGTAGAGAATCTGCAATCAGATCTATTCACAATTCAGGTATTGAGGTAACAGAAATTATTGATGTTACTCCGATTCCTCACAACGGATGTCGTCCACCTAAAAGAAGAAGAGTATAAGTTGAATTAATTTTCAACTTATACTTTATTTAGCGTACTTTTGTGCGTGAAAAATTAAGTATTTTAACACAGTAGGATTAAAAAGATTATCGAAGGAGTACGCCTTAATTCATAATCCCTACTAAACTAATTAGAAATGGCAAGATATACAGGACCAAAAACTAAAATTGCTCGTAAGTTTGGCGAAGCAATTTTCGGAGACGATAAAAACTTCGAAAAAAGAAATTACCCTCCAGGACAACATGGAGTAGGTAAAAGAAGAGGTAAAAAATCTGAATATGCAATCCAGTTAATGGAAAAGCAAAAGGCTAAATATACCTATGGTATTTTAGAACGTCAGTTCCGTAACCTTTTCAAAAAAGCATCAGCTTCTCAAGGAGTAACAGGTGAAATCTTATTACAATTATGTGAATCTCGTTTAGATAACGTAGTATACCGTTTAGGTGTTGCAAATTCACGTAGAGCTGCACGTCAGTTAGTATCTCACCGTCACATTACAGTTAACGGAGATATCGTTAACATTCCATCTTATAGATTAAAAGAGGGAGATGTAGTAGCAGTAAGAGAAAAATCTAAGTCGTTAGAAGCTATTGAAAATGCTTTAGCAGCTAATAGCAATGTTTACGAGTGGTTAACTTGGAATGCAGATCAAAAATCAGGAACATTTGTAAAAGCTCCAGAAAGATTACAAATACCTGAAAACATTAAAGAGCAATTAATCGTAGAATTATACTCTAAGTAATAAATTAATCATATTGGTATTTAGCCAAAGGGTTTATTCGTATTTCTTCACACTTATAAACCGCGCAACTAAATAACAATTAAAACGAAGAAAAATAATATGGCAATTTTAAATTTTCAAAAGCCTGATAAAGTAATAATGATTGAATCTACTGATTTTTCAGGAAGATTCGAATTTAGACCTCTTGAACCAGGTTTTGGATTAACAGTTGGTAATGCATTACGAAGAGTATTATTATCATCTCTTGAAGGATTCGCTATTACATCATTACGTATCGACGGAGTTGATCATGAGTTTTCAACTATTCAAGGTGTTGTAGAAGATGTAACAGAAATTATCTTAAATTTAAAGCAAGTACGTTTTAAGAAGCAGATTGAGGAATCAGATAGAGAAACAGTTTCTATTGCAATATCAGGTCAAGAGCAATTAACAGCTGGTGACTTACAAAAGTTCATTTCAGGTTTTCAAGTACTAAATCCAGATTTAGTAATTTGTAACATGGATAAATCAGTAACGTTAAATGCTGAAATTACCATTGAAAAAGGTAGAGGTTTTGTACCAGCAGAAGAAAATAAAAGGGCTGGTGCGCCTTTAGGAACAATTTTTACAGATTCTATTTACACTCCAATAAAGAATGTAAAATATGCTGTTGAAAATTTCCGTGTAGAGCAAAAGACCGATTACGAAAAATTAGTTTTCGATATCGATACTGATGGATCTATCAATCCTAAAGATGCCTTAACAGAAGCAGCTAAGATTTTAATCCACCACTTTATGTTATTCTCTGATGAGCGTATCACTTTAGAGGCAGATGAAATTGCACAAACTGAAACTTATGATGAAGAATCATTACATATGCGTCAGTTATTAAAGACGAAACTAGTTGATATGGATTTATCAGTTCGTGCTTTAAATTGTTTAAAAGCTGCAGAAGTAGATACTTTAGGAGACTTAGTATCATTTAACAAAAGCGATTTAATGAAGTTCAGAAACTTTGGTAAAAAATCATTAACAGAATTGGATGAGTTAGTGGCTAACAAAGGTTTAAATTTCGGAATGGATTTAAGCAAATACAAATTAGATAAAGATTAACCTTTCATATTTTGCTCCTCTAAATTAGAGTAGTAGCAAGATGAGAGCTAAAACCAAATGTCATGAGACACGGAAAGAAATTTAATCACTTAGGTAGAAAAACAGCGCACAGAAAAGCGATGTTATCTAACATGGCTTGTTCTTTAATAGAGCACAAGCGAATCAATACTACTGAAGCTAAAGCGAAAGCTTTACGTAAGTTTGTTGAGCCTTTAATTACAAAATCTAAAGACGATACAACTCACAACCGTCGTGTAGTATTTAGTTACTTACGTAGCAAGGAAGCTGTTACAGAATTATTCAAAGAAATTTCTGTAAAAGTAGCAGACAGACCAGGAGGATATGTTCGTATCATCAAGTTAGGAAACCGTCAAGGAGATAATGCTCCTATGGCAATGGTTGAATTAGTTGACTACAACGAGTTATACAATCCAAAAGGAAATAAAGCTAAAAAGAGTACTCGTCGTAGCCGTCGTGGTGGAGCGAAGAAAACTGAAGCTGCAGCTGTTGAAACTCAAACTTCACAAGAAGAAGAATAAAAATGAGAATTTTTATAAATTATATCAAAGGGATAAACATTTAATGTTTGTCCCTTTTTTTATATATTTTTGCAAACAAATTACACAACACCACTAAATGAAATATCAAACACGTAAAAAAGCATTAGTTCTATTAGCAGACGGAACTATTTTCTACGGAAAATCTATTGGAATAGAAGGAACCGCAACAGGAGAAATTTGTTTTAATACTGGAATGACAGGGTACCAAGAAATTTTTACAGACCCTTCATACTTTGGACAATTAATGGTAGCTACCAATGCTCATATTGGTAATTATGGAGTTAATAATGAAGAAGTAGAATCAGAAGGAATTAAAATTTCAGGATTAATTTGTCGTAACTTTAGTTTTACACACTCTCGTGTAGATTCAGATGGAAATTTATTAGACTGGTTCGTGAAACACAATTTAGTAGCTATATCAGACGTAGATACACGTGCGTTAGTATCTTACATTAGAGAAAATGGAGCTATGAATGCTATTATTTCAACTGAAGTAGATAAAATAGACGAATTAAAGAAGCAATTAGCTGAAATTCCTAATATGGAAGGATTAGAATTAGCTTCTAAGGTATCAACTAAAGAACCTTATTTTGTAGGTGATGAAAATGCTCAAATAAAAATATCAGCTTTAGATATAGGTATCAAGAAAAATATTTTAAGAAACTTAGCAAAAAGAGGGGCTTATATTAAAGTGTACCCTTACAATGCGAGTTTTGAACAAATGAGTGATTTTAACCCTGATGGATATTTTATTTCTAACGGTCCTGGAGATCCTGAGCCTCTAGTAGAAGCTCAAAAGACAGCAAAAGAAATTATCGAAAAAGATTTACCATTGTTTGGAATATGTTTGGGGCACCAAGTAATTGCGTTAGCTAACGGGATTTCTACTTATAAAATGCACAATGGTCACAGAGGAATTAATCACCCGGTAAAGAACTTATTGACAGGAAAAGGAGAAATTACTTCTCAAAACCATGGTTTTGCTATCAATAGAGAAGAAACAGAAGCGCATCCTGATGTGGAAATAACACATGTACACTTAAATGATAATACTGTAGCAGGTATTAGAATGAAGTCTAAAAATGTATTTTCTGTACAATACCATCCAGAAGCTAGTCCTGGACCACATGACGCTGAATACTTATTTGACCAGTTTATTGAGAACATCAAAAAAGTAAAAGCATAAATTTTTAAAAGTATAATAAATAAATTCCCGTGAATTAACAATCACGGGAATCTATATTAAAAGCAAATAACTATGAGTATCATAATAAACATTCATGCACGTCAAATTTTTGATTCAAGAGGAAATCCAACAGTGGAAGTAGATGTAACTACAGAAAATGGAATTGTAGGTAGAGCAGCAGTACCATCTGGTGCTTCTACAGGAGAACACGAAGCTGTTGAATTACGTGATGGAGGTGACAATTATATGGGTAAAGGTGTTTTAAAAGCGGTTGAAAATGTTAACACAGTTATTGCCCAAGAGTTATTAGGAGTATCTGTATTTGAGCAAAACATGATCGATCAATTGATGATTGATTTAGATGGAACTCCGAACAAATCAGTTTTAGGAGCGAATGCTATTTTAGGTGTTTCTTTAGCAGCAGCAAAAGCAGCAGCAAATGAATTAGGATTACCATTATATCGTTATGTAGGCGGAGTTTCAGCAAATACTTTACCTGTTCCTATGATGAATATCATTAATGGAGGTTCACATTCAGATGCACCAATTGCATTCCAAGAATTTATGGTTATGCCAGTAAAAGCTCAAAACTTTACAGAAGCAATGCAAGTAGGGTCTGAAATCTTCCATAACTTAAAGAAAGTATTGCATGACCGTAATTTATCTACAGCAGTAGGAGATGAAGGAGGGTTTGCTCCAACTTTAAAAGGAACAGAAGATGCTATTGAAACAATTGCCTTAGCAACCAAGAATGCTGGATACAAATTTGGAGAAGAAGTGATGATTGCATTAGATTGTGCTTCAGCTGAGTTTTATATAGATGGACAGTATGATTATACTAAGTTTGAAGGAGATAAAGGTGCTGTAAGAACTTCAGAAGAACAAGCTACTTATTTAGCTGAATTATGTGAAAAATACCCTATTATATCTATTGAAGATGGAATGGATGAGAACGATTGGGATGGATGGAAGATGTTAACAGAAAAAGTAGGAGATAGAGTTCAGTTAGTTGGAGATGATTTATTTGTAACAAACGTTGAGCGTTTATCAAAAGGAATTGAGAATGGAATTGCAAATTCAATCTTAATTAAAGTAAATCAAATAGGTACATTAACAGAAACAATTGCAGCGGTAAACATGGCGCATAATGCAGGATATACTTCTGTAATGAGTCATCGTTCTGGAGAAACTGAAGATAATACCATTGCAGATTTAGCTGTAGCATTAAACTGTGGACAAATCAAAACAGGTTCTGCTTCACGTTCTGATCGTATGGCAAAATACAATCAATTATTACGTATTGAAGAACAATTGGCAGATGTAGCTTATTATCCGAAAGAAAAAGCGTTTAAAATAAAATAATTTTTTAATAAACTTTAAAGCCCGTACTTAAGTACGGGCTTTTTTAGTTAAGTATAGTATTGTTTTTTGATAAATAGTTTAAATATAAGAAGTAAAAGTAGGGTAAAACACTTCTAACTTTTTATATAGTTGTTTATGAACTAAAAAAATAATTATGAAAAAATCATTCCTGCTTATTTGTAGCTTATTTGTTGCAACAGTATTTTCTCAAGAACAACTAACGCAGCGTGTTTGGAGAGTAAATTTTTTAAACCCAGGGATTGAATATGAAATGCCTATTGGAAATAACTCAACTCTTTCTATAGGGGTAGGAATAGGATATAGTGGAAGTTATCCACACTCTTCAGCTTCTGATGTAGATACAGGGTTAGTATATGCCATAAACCCTTTTTTAGATGTGCAACAGAGATGGTTTTATAATTTTGATAAACGTAAAACTAAAGGTTTGAATATAACCAACAATTCAGCAAATTTTATATCAGCTCGTATTTTAACAAGAGGTAAAACTCTTTTTGGAGATGATGTAGTAACTGATAATTTAGATTTTGCTGTCGGACCTACTTGGGGTATCCAACGTAAATATGGTAAAAACTTTCACTTTTTATTTGATATGGGACCTATTTATTATTTTGATGTAAATGGAGGTCATGGTTTTTTCCCCTTAATGTTACAACTAAATTTAGGGTTTGATTTATAGAAATATGAAATACTTATACATATTACTTGCTGTTATTGTAATTACGTCTTGTAATTTGGTAAAATACACTCATTCTGGAGATGTAAATTCACGATTAGATTTCAGAAAAGGAAAGTGGTTGTTAAATGATGTTACTTCTTTTAAAAACATTAGAAAAGATGGCTTAACTGAAATGGCAAATGAACGATTTTCTGAACTTATAGGTAATAGACTTTTGGTAGTTAGCAACATGAAAGGACTATTAATTCCTAGTAATATTTCACCTAGTCTTGATAAATCTATTTTAAAAGATATAAAATACGGCACAGGTTATGATTACTTTATTGATATTAGAACTAAAAATATATCCAATGAAGTAGGTGTTTTAGGGGCAAGTAACTTTCTAACTGATCCTTCAAAAAACATAGGTGAGGTGACACTTAGTATCTACGATTTAAACATATTTAAAATAATATACAGTCAAACAGTAGTTGGTAAATTAGTTGTTTCTGAAAGAGATAATGATTATGCACCTTCTAAAAACTCAACCCTCATTATTCATAGTGCTTTGAAAAGAATTATGAAGAAGATCAAGAAAAACCAAATCAAGGTTAAGTAGTATAAAATAAACAAAGGCTATCTTGTATATAAGACAGCCTTTGAAATTAAATTCAATTCGTTTATTTTAGTCGATTATATTTTAATTTAAGTTTAAGAATTCTTCTTCAGAAATTTCTCCTGAAGCAATTTTTTGTAACTCTTCTAAGTGTGCTACAATATGCTCGTGCTGACTTTGTTCGATAGTAGCAGGCTTAACTAATTCTAACTTTAATCTACCATCTTTTACATAATAGTCATAGTAGTAAAAAAAGTTTGTATCAAAGTTTCTGTTAGAATAGGTACCGTTATCTCCTAATAAGTAACCTAACCTAAAAGCAGATCTTCTTTGTGCAGCTGTACCATGAGAACTTCCATTAGGACCAGCTAATGTTTGTGAGAAGTTGTAAGCACCCGCTGCAGTATTCCAATCACTAGTATAAGTTCTACGGATAAAATATCCTCCAAAACCATCAGCTTCTAATTCAGTAGCACTAACATGATTGCCGCTAGGAATGGTATTGTCTCTAAACTGTACTTGATGTGCCATTTCATGAGCAGCAACATAAGCAATAGCAACATTACCATAATTTAAAGCACTAGCTAGCAATTCTTCTCCCCATACTACATAACCATTAGAATAAGAAAGAGCATTGAAAGTTCCGTCTCCACCTGCTAAGTATAAAGGTACATTACCCATTCCAAAAAAACTAGCTGCTTCGTTGTGTTCAGCCTTTAAAAAATTGGTAGTAGATTGATTAACGATGACATCAGCCCAATAAGAGTTTGGTCCAAAACCGTCAACAGTGTAACACTCAGCATTGTTAATTTCTAGCATGCTTGGAGAGTTAATCCCCATAGGGGCGTTGTCGCTTGTTAAATTATTGTCTTCTTTGGTACATTGTACGGCAAGAATTGATATGCATAATAATGCAATAATAAATTTAATTTTTTTCATTGTGAAAGGGTTTTATGAATTGAATTAATTTTTTCTAAAAATATATGTTGTTTTGTTAACGGAGTTAAATAAAAGATATTGTGTATTTAATTTGTTATCAAGAAAAAAATACACACTCTAAAAGAATACGGAATTTGGTATGCTTAAATAAGTTTGTAAGGTCTGAAAAAATAAGAGAATTAAGATTAAATCAATTTTATAAAAGAAATTAATTGTGTCTTTCTTCTAGGTAAGGCGTTGTATTATAAGTAAGATTAGATTTGTTTTTTTTAATAAAATAAACTGATTTTTACATATTAAAAATCTATCAATTCTAACTTTTAAAATAATTCAAAAAATGGTATCTTCGCAACTCACTTCAATCATAAAAAATTATAGTAAAAAATGTCAGATATAGCAAAATTACAAATTGGCGAAAATACGTATGAGTTTCCTTTAATAAAAGGAACAGAAAATGAAACTGCAATTGATATTAAAGCCTTAAGAGGAGCCACGGGTGGAGTTATAACTATTGACCCAGGATACAAGAATACAGGTTCATGCCAAAGTGCTATAACATTTTTAAACGGTGAAGAAGGTATCTTAAGATACCGTGGATATTCAATTGAAGAATTGGCAGAAAAAGCAGATTTCTTAGAAGTGGCTTATGCGTTAATTTTTGGAGAATTACCAACTAAAGAACAATTAGATAAATTTTATGGAGACATCTTAGATGAAGCTATTGTTGATGATGACATCAAAAAAATTATTGATGCCTTTCCAAAGAATGCACATCCAATGGGGGTATTATCGTCGTTAACGTCTGCATTAACAGCTTTTAATCCATCTTCTGTTAATGTTGACTCAGAAGAAGATATGTATAAAGCTATTGTTAAAATAATGGGGAAATTCCCAGTATTGGTAGCTTGGACTTTACGTAAGAAACAAGGATTGCCATTAAATTACGGTTCACGTAAGTTAGGTTATGTTGAGAATATTTTAACAATGATGTTTCAAAAACCTAATGACGAGTATGAATTAAATCCAATAGTTAAAGATGCCCTAGATAAGTTATTAATCTTACATGCAGACCATGAACAAAACTGTTCTACATCTACAGTACGTATTGTAGGTTCTTCTCATGCAGGATTATTTGCATCGCTATCAGCAGGAATTTCAGCTTTATGGGGACCTTTACATGGTGGAGCAAATCAAGCAGTACTTGAAATGTTAGAAGCAATTAAAGAAGATGGGGGAGATACTAAAAAGTACATGGCAAAAGCTAAAGATAAAAATGATCCTTTCCGTTTAATGGGATTCGGACATCGTGTATATAAAAACTTCGACCCGAGAGCAAGAATCATTAAAAAAGCTGCTGATGAAGTGTTAAACGACTTAGGAGTTGAAGACCCAATTTTAGATATAGCAAAAGGATTAGAGCAAGAAGCATTAAATGACCCATATTTTGTAGATAGAAAACTATATCCAAATGTAGATTTCTACTCAGGAATAATATATAGAGCTATGGGAATTCCTGTAGAAATGTTTACAGTAATGTTTGCTCTAGGGCGCTTGCCAGGATGGATTGCTCAATGGAGAGAAATGCGTTTAAACAAAGAACCAATTGGTCGTCCACGTCAAGTTTACGTTGGAGAGAACTTAAGGGAATTCGTAGAATTAGACAAGAGATAAACTATTTAAAAAGTGTCATTTAAAATAATTAAATGGCATTTTTTTATGTAAAATAACTCATGATGAAAGAAATTAAAATTATCAAAAACAGATCAGACATTGGAGCAGGAACTCGTGGGTCTGACATGGGAGTAGATGCGATTGAAATTGCAGCGATAAATAAAAAAAGTAATTATTTCGATTCTTTTGATTTTGAAGATGTAATCACTGAAAACGAATCTATTTATAACAAGGTAAATAATTCGTTTGCAAAACGAATTGATAGCGTTTTTAATCAATGTAAACGATTAAGTAACCACGTGAAAGTAAATTTACAAGAAGGGAAGTTTCCTATAGTTTTGTCTGGAGACCATTCTTCAGCGTTAGGAACTATCAGTGGAATAAAAGCAGCTAACCCTAATAAAAGAGTAGGAGTAGTTTGGATTGATGCTCATGGAGATTTACATTCTCCTTATACATCACCATCAGGAAATATTCACGGAATGCCTTTATCTGCCGCTATTTCAGATGATAATTTAGACTGCCAAATTAATGATGTAGACAGAGAAACATCAGAGTTGTGGGAACGTATGAAAAACATAGGTACTCCAGGGCAAAAAGTTTTACCTGAAGACATCATTTTCTTTGGTGTTCGTGATACAGAAGAACCAGAAGACAAACAAATGGAAAAATATGGTATTAAAAACTATATGGTTGCTGAAGTTCGTTACCGTGGATTAGATGTTTGTGTAAACGAAGCTTTAGATAAATTATCTGTTTGTGATGTAATATATGTGTCGTTTGATGTAGATTCAATGGATTGTGATATGATATCTTATGGTACAGGAACACCAGTACCTAAAGGATTTGATCAACATGAAATCATTGATATAATTAACGGATTGTTAGCAAGTAATAAAGTAGCTTGTTTGGAGTTTGTTGAAGTAAACCCATTACTAGACTTTAAAGGAAATAAAATGGCTGAAACGGCGTTTGAAGTTCTTGAAGAAGTAACTAAAAAGGTAAAGAGTTTATAGTATTATAATAATTTTTGTAAAAAGCGAACTTTTAAAAGTTCGCTTTTTTATTTTTATAGAGGTCGTTTTAGAAAAAATAAACGTTTATATTTGTTGCAGTAAACTTTAGGAGTAGCTAGTTCGCTAGTTTGAGAAAGATCCTTTGAACCTGATATGGTTAACACCAGCGTAGGGAAAAGTTATAAAATCTTATTTAGGTATTGTTCATAATAAAACAATTCTGAATTTCTTCTACAGTTTACTTTAAATATATGTTAGTATGATAACGATAAAAGTAAACAATAATCAACAAGAGTTTTTAAGCCCATTAGTATTGCAAGAATTAGTAGATAAACTACAAATTAAAACCAATGGAATTGCTATTGCTGTTAACAGTAGTGTGGTAAAAAAAACAGATTGGTCTTCAAAACTACTCCAAAACAATGATGAAGTTTTAATCATTAAATCTACACAAGGAGGATAATATTTTCAGCAAACAAAATTCAAATTATAAACAAACAACCTTAAAATGAAGAAAAAAGATACAGCTCCAAAACAAGATGGTGTAACAAGACAACCATTTCCGAACTCCAAAAAAATATATGTTCAAGGAAAAATTCATCCACAGATAAAAGTAGCAATGCGCGAAATTGAATTGAGTGATACTGTGGATTCGATGACTAAAAAAAGAACACCTAATGAGCCAGTTACAGTATACGATACTTCAGGTCCTTATACAGACCCCAATAAAGAGATTAATATTCATAATGGATTAGAACGTATTCGAGAAGAATGGATTATAGAGAGAGGAGATGTAGAAGAATTAAATGAATTTACTTCGAATTATTGTAACGAACGTTTAAATGATAAAAGTTTAGACCATTTACGATTTAACTTAAAGCATAAACCTAAGAGAGCTAAAAAAGGACAAAATGTAACTCAGTTACATTATGCAAAAAAAGGAATTATTACCCCCGAGATGGAATATATTGCCATTCGTGAAAACCAGCGAATAGATGAAATGACACGTTTGTCTAAACAACATCCAGGGGAAGATTTCGGAGCAAGTATTCCTACAAAAATTACTCCTGAATTTGTTCGAGAGGAAGTAGCAAGAGGACGCGCAGTTATTCCTTCAAACATCAACCATCCAGAAGCAGAACCTATGATTTTAGGTCGTAATTTCTTGGTGAAAATCAATGCGAATATTGGAAATTCAGCTACCACCTCATCAATAGAAGAAGAAGTAGAAAAAGCAGTTTGGGCATGTCGTTGGGGTGCTGATAATATTATGGATTTATCTACAGGTAAAAATATTCATGAAACTAGAGAGTGGATTATCCGTAATTCACCTGTACCTGTAGGAACCGTACCTATTTATCAAGCTTTAGAGAAAGTAAATGGGATTGCTGAAGACTTAACTTGGGAAATTTTTAGAGATACTTTAATTGAACAAGCTGAGCAAGGAGTAGATTACTTTACGATTCACGCAGGAGTTCGTTTACGTTATGTGCCTATGACGGCAAAACGTATTACAGGGATTGTATCAAGAGGAGGTTCTATCATGGCAAAATGGTGTTTAGCACACCATAAAGAGAGCTTTTTATATACTCATTTCGAAGAAATTTGTGAAATTATGAAGGCTTATGATGTTGCTTTTTCGTTAGGAGATGGTTTACGACCAGGTTGTATTGCCGATGCGAATGATGAAGCGCAATTTGCTGAATTAGAAACGTTAGGGGAGCTAACAAAAATAGCACGTAAACATGAAGTACAATGCTTTATAGAAGGTCCAGGTCACGTGCCAATGCATATGATTAAAGCAAATATGGATAAGCAATTGGAAGCTTGTGATGAAGCTCCGTTTTATACTTTAGGGCCTTTAACTACGGATATTGCTCCAGGATACGACCATATAACTTCAGGAATTGGAGCGGCAATGATTGGTTGGTTTGGTTGTGCCATGTTGTGTTATGTAACACCAAAAGAACATTTAGGGTTACCTAATAAAGAAGATGTACGTACAGGAGTAGTTACTTATAAATTAGCAGCCCATGCAGCGGATTTAGCAAAAGGACATCCGGGAGCGCAACACAGAGATGATGCTTTAAGTAAAGCACGTTTTGAGTTCCGTTGGGAAGATCAATTCAATTTAGGATTGGACCCAGAATTAGCTAGAGAATATCACGATGAGACCTTACCAGCAGAAGGAGCTAAAATTGCACATTTTTGCTCTATGTGTGGGCCAAAATTCTGTTCTATGAAAATATCGCAGGAAGTACGTGACTTTGCAGCAGAAAATAAAGTGGAAGGAGACGAAGTATTTGCAAAAGGAATGGAGGAAAAATCTAAAGAGTTTAAAGACAAAGGTTCAGAAGTTTATCTATAAAACCTAAACTTAGAATTATGAATTACGAGTTGACAATTTCTAAATTCGTAATTCATAATTTAAAATTCACTATATGATTGTTTTAATAGCTCCAGAAAAAGATATTCCAAATGAGATTGAAATCCTTCAACAATTATTTAAAGAAGGATTGGAATATTATCATTTCAGAAAACCTGATAAGAATTACGAGGAGCATGTAGCTTATTTGAATAAGATAGATGAAAAGTATCATGATAGAATAGTTACTCATTATTTTCATAAACTCATTAATGAATTCAACCTAAAAGGAATTCATTTTCAAGAGCAAAAAAGAATTGATGCTTTAGAGAATGGAAGCGAATATTTTATAGGATTAAACATGATAGGAAAAACGATGAGTAGCTCTTTTCATGAACCTTCAGTTCTAGCGAATTGCGACATCGAATTTGATTACCATTTATTAAGTCCTGTTTTCTCTTCTATTTCAAAGAAAGGATACGAAGGAAGAGGTTTTGATGTAAATCATATTGATAAAACCATTATAGGTATGGGCGGAATTAATACTGATACCATTCAAAAAACCTTAGAGTTAGGTTTTCAAGGAATAGGTGTGTTAGGAGGAGTTTGGAATACAGAAACCCCAGTTGAAAGCTTTAAAAATATCAAGCGTCATTACGAGAAGTATATGAAGAAGTAATCTTTTTATCAAAAGAAAGCATATTAATAAAAAATGAAACAACAAGCTTACATACTAACGATTGCAGGATTTGATCCGTCAAGTGGAGCAGGATTGACTTCGGATATTAAAACTTTTGAAGCACATGGGTTATATGGATTATCGGTATGTACAGCAGTTACAGTTCAAAATGACATCGATTTTAAAGACTGTGTTTGGATTGATAAAGAAACCATCATCAGTCAAATAGAAACTTTATTTGAACGCTTTGAAATATCAGTAGCAAAAATAGGAATCATCCAATCTTGGAATGTATTATTGGAGGTTGTTCAAACACTAAAAAAATACAATTCATCCATAAAAATAGTATTGGATCCTATTTTAAAAGCCAGTGCTGGATTTGATTTTCATTCCGAAGAGAATATAAAGGTGTTTGAAGAAGTATTGCAACATTGTGATTTTATCACTCCAAATTATGATGAAATCAAAGTTTTGTTTTCTAATAAATCGATTGAAGAAACCATTGAATTCATTTCAGAAAAGACCAATATCTATTTAAAAGGAGGACATAGAGAAGATAAAAAAGGATGGGATGAAGTATATCACAGTAAGATAGTACAATTGAATATTCCACCGAAAGCTACATCCGTTTTTGAAAAGCATGGAAGCGGTTGTGTGTTGTCTTCAGCTTTAACTTCAAACATAGCCAAACAACTTTCTTTAGAAGATGCATGTACAAATGCCAAATGGTATACAGAACAATTTTTAAACTCTAATAAAACGCTCTTAGGAGAGCACAACTATACATGATAAGTAAATTACACTATATAACTCAAGGGAAAACTCCAGAAGAACACTTAGAAAATGTTCAAAGAGCTTGTGCTTCTGGAGCAGAGTGGGTACAACTCCGATTAAAGAATCTGGATCCGAAAACTATTTTAGAAACAGCACAAAAAGCGAGAGAAATTACGAGTCATTTTCAAACTCGTTTAATCATAAACGATTACTACAGAGTAGCTAAAGAAGTTAAAGCAGATGGAGTTCATTTAGGAAAAACAGATACGTGTCCGTTAAAAGCAAAAGAGTATTTAGGTGATTTATATATCGTAGGGGGAACAGCCAATACTTTGGAGGATTGTAAAAAACTCTTAGAAAAAGGAGTAGATTATATTGGTTTAGGTCCTTATCAGTTTACTGAAACTAAAAAGAATTTGAGTCCAGTTTTAGGAACTACTGGATATCAAGTGCTATTAGAAGAGTTGAAAACAACCACTCCAATAATAGCCATTGGAGGAATTACTATAGAAGACGTATCTGAAGTTATAAACACAGGAGTATATGGAGTCGCTGTTTCAGGAGCAATTACACAAAATTTCAACTCGATTCCTACATTTCATAAAATTTTAAAAGCTCCAAGTACCAATGAACAAGTGTACAAAATAGGAGCTCAATAAATTAGCAATAATGAATACCAACTTAACAATAGCCGATAAAACATTTACCTCACGATTATTTACAGGAACAGGAAAATTCAGTTCCTCACAATTAATGAAAGAGGCTTTACTAGCATCAGAAAGTGAATTGATAACAGTTGCTTTAAAAAGAGTAGATGTTCAAAATGAAGATGATGATATCTTATCACATTTAAGCCACTCAAGAATCAATTTATTACCAAACACTTCGGGAGTTCGTACAGCAAAAGAAGCAGTGTTTGCAGCTGAATTGTCTAGAGAAGCTTTGGAAACGAATTGGGTAAAATTAGAAATACATCCAGACCCAAGATATTTATTACCTGATCCTATCGAAACCTTAAAAGCTGCTGAAGAATTAGTAAAAGAAGGATTTGTAGTGATGCCTTACATTCATGCAGATCCGGTTTTATGTAAGCGATTAGAAGAAGTAGGAACACAATGTGTAATGCCTTTAGGAGCGCCCATTGGAAGTAATAAAGGATTGAAGACGTTGGAGTTTTTAGAAATCATTATAGAACAATCTAATGTTCCAGTAGTTGTAGATGCTGGTATTGGAGCACCCTCGCATGCGGCATATGCTATGGAATTAGGAGCTGATGCTGTTTTAGTAAACACAGCTATTGCGGTATCACAAAATCCGGTAGCGATGGCGCAAGCTTTTAAGATGGCAGTTGAAGCAGGAAGAATGGCTTATGAAGCAAAATTAGCTCCCGAAAGAAAACAAGCAGAAGCAAGTAGTCCGTTAACGAGTTTTTTAAATTAAAGCTGTTGGCATTTAGTCATTAGCTTATTTAAAATTAATACGATGTTAGTAAACAAAACAAAAAGTAATATAGAAAAGCTAGAGGCTAATGGCCAAGAGCTAACAGCCAAAAGCTTTAAAACCATATTCAACCGATACAATTGGGATGAAACTTTACAAAGCATTTTCAATAAAACATCCGTTGATGTTGAAAGTGCTTTATCTAAGGATAAACTCGATTTGGAAGATTTTAAAGCGCTCATTTCTCCTGCAGCAAAACCATTTTTAGAGCAAATGGCGCAAAGGAGTCGCATGCTTACTAAAAAGCGATTTGGAAATACCATTCAAATGTATGCTCCAATGTATTTGAGTAACGAGTGTCAGAATATATGTACGTATTGCGGATTCAGTTTTACAAACAAAATTCCGAGAAGAACATTAACCGACGATGAAATATTAAAAGAAGTTGCTTTTTTAAAGAAAAAAGGCTACGATCATATTTTGTTAGTTACTGGGGAAGCTAACAGAACAGTGGGAGTTGATTATATCAAAAACGCGATTCAGCTCATTCGTTCACAATTTTCAAATATTACTATTGAAGTTCAACCTTTAGATCAAGATGAATATGAATTGTTAATTGAGAATGGGTTGTATGCCGTATTGGTATATCAAGAAACCTATCATAAACAAGAGTATAAAAAACATCATCCGAAAGGGAAAAAATCAAACTTTGAGTATCGTTTAGAAACCCCTGATAGATTGGGGAAAGCAGGTGTTCATAAAATAGGATTAGGAGCTTTATTTGGACTGGAAGATTGGCGAGCTGATAGCTTTTTTACAGCATTACACTTAAAATATTTACAAAAAACCTACTGGAAAACGAAGTATTCTATTTCATTTCCACGCTTGAGACCACATTCAGGAGGATTAGAACCCAAAGTAGAAATGACGGATGCAGATTTGGTACAATTAATCTGTGCGTTTAGATTATTAGATGAAGATGTAGAACTGTCAATGTCTACCCGAGAAAGTGAAGTTTTTAGGAATAATATTGTTAATTTAGGGGCAACCTCAATAAGTGCAGAGTCAAAGACAAATCCTGGAGGATATAGTGTTGAACCACAATCGTTAGAGCAATTTGAAATTTCAGACGAACGAAGTACAGAAGAAATTGTACAGATGCTAAAAGGTCAAGGGTTAGAAGTGGTTTGGAAAGATTGGGAGCAGTTTGGATAGATTGGCTTTTAGCTGTTAGCACTTGGTTTTTTGAGGTAATGATTAAGATTGAAAAACAAATAAAAAAGCTATGAGAAATTATCGAAAGTTTGAAGTGTGGAAAAAATCACATGAGCTAGCATTAAAAGTGTACGAGTTAACTAAAGGCTTTCCTAAAGAAGAAATATATGGAATAACTTCACAATTAAGAAGAGCTTCATTATCAGTTCCAACGAATATTGTTGAAGGAGTTAGTAGAAATACAGAAAAAGAATTTGCTTATTTTGTTAATATAGCATCAGGTTAATCAGCTGATGTTGAGTACCTTCTAGAGCTTACAAGTGAATTGAATTATTTGTCGTACGAAGATCATGAAAATTTAAATAGAGAAATAATTTCAATAAGAAAAATGTTAAATGTATTATACTCAAGGTTAAGAAAATAAAGTTGTAAAATAAATACTAATAGCCAAAAGCGAATAGCTAATAACCAAATGCTAACAAAAGAAGAACAAAAACAATACAACCGTCATTTAATTCTCAATAAAGTAGGAGAAGAGGGGCAATTAAAATTAAAACAATCCAAGGTATTAGTGATAGGGGCCGGTGGATTAGGGTGTCCTGTACTACAATATTTAACAGCAGCAGGTGTAGGTACGATTGGAATTATAGATGATGATGTAGTAGACCAAAGTAACTTACAGCGTCAAATATTATATACAATAGACGATATAGGAAAGTCTAAAGCAGAAACAGCAGTAAATCGTTTGTCAAAGTTAAACCCTTTTGTTCAGTTTCATGTATATAAAGAAAAATTAACTAATCAGAATGCTATTTCATTATTTGAAAAATATGATGTAATTGTAGATGGTAGCGATAATTTTGCCACTCGTTATTTAACCAACGATGCAGCGGTATTAACACAAAAGCCATTGGTGTATGGGGCTATTTTTAAGTTTGAAGGACAAGTAAGTGTTTTTAATTATAAGGGAAGTGCTACGTATCGATGTTTATATCCAACACCACCCAAACCAGAAGAATCACCCAATTGTTCAGAAATTGGTGTGATAGGTGTATTACCCGGAATCATAGGAAGCTTACAAGCCAATGAAACTATTAAAATTATTTGTGGAATAGGAGAGGTGTTAGCTAATAAATTATTGATGTATGATACGTTAAGCATGCGTCAAATGATATTAAAGTTTGAAAAGACCGATAAAGCTGAGGTTATTGAATTAGATAACGATTATGAATTCTTTTGCGGAATAAAAACAGCTACTCACGAGATAGCTCTAGAGGAGTTACAAAATAATCTAACATCCTATAATTTATTAGATGTTCGTGAAGATTGGGAACGAGAGCAGCACCATATTGGAGGACAACATATACCTTTAGGAGAGCTTGCTCAACGATATGATGAAATAAATACTGAAAAGCCTATGGTTGTTTATTGTAAATCAGGAGTACGTAGTCAACGAGCAATTGATTTTTTAGAGCAACAATTTGACAGCATTACTTTTCTAAATTTAAAGAATGGACTGGGGTAGTAATTTATTAAAGCTAAAAAGTTCAAAAAGCTGATTTCTCTTAATACAAATAAAACTTGATAAAAAACAGGAAAGAATGCTACGCAATCTTTGTCCCGTTTTTAACAGCACGTTCAGTAGTTAACAAAGTAACCTCTTTACCATCACCTAAACCACCTAATACAAGGCATTCACTCATCATATTAGCAATTTGTTTTTTAGGAAAGTTTACCACAGCAACCACTTGTTTTCCTATCAAATCTTCAGGCTGATACAGTTTAGTGATTTGTGCTGAGGTTTTTTTAATTCCGTAATCACCAAAATCAACCTGCATTTTATAGGCAGGATTTTTAACCTCTTTAAAAACCTCGGCAGAAATGATCGTACCAATACGCATTTCTACCTTTGTAAAGTCATTCCAAGTGAGGGTGTTATCTTCCATATGTCTGTAAATTATACCAGTTAGGTATTTATAGTTGTTTAAAAATAAAATTTTATTAAGTGCCCATTATGAGCTCCATAATTTAGTTATTTTCTAGCAATCGTTTTGCTGCAGTAAACGGTGTCGTTTTCCCATTTTCTAGTTTTGCAATTTCCTGCTGCAATAATTCTTTAATTTTTGGATTGTTATAAAAATTACTTTTTAATTGCTGATTAATGGTTTCTAACAACCAATAATTATTTTGATCATCTCTTTTCTGTTGAAAGTAGCCTGATTTTTTCACTAAACCCATGTACTCTTCAATCATAGCATAGATAGCATCAATTCCTTGATGATGCAATGCACTAGCTAATAAAACTTTAGGTTGCCAATCACTTTCCTTAGCAGGATATAAGTGTAAAGCTCTGTTAAATTCTACTTTCGCTAGTTTAGCATTTTTTTCATTACCGCTATCTGCTTTGTTAATCACAATCGCATCCGCCATTTCAATAATTCCACGTTTAATACCTTGTAATTCGTCACCAGCACCTGCCAATTTCAACAATAAAAAGAAATCAGTCATAGAATGTACAGCCGTTTCTGATTGTCCAACACCTACCGTTTCAATAATAATAGTATCAAAACCAGCTGCTTCACATAAAATAATACTTTCACGTGTTTTTTGAGCAACGCCACCTAACGAAGTTCCAGAAGGAGAAGGGCGTATAAAAGCATTTTCATCAGTTACTAATTCCTCCATACGTGTTTTATCACCTAAAATACTCCCTTTGTTAATAGAACTACTTGGATCTACCGCCAAAACAGCTACTTTTTTTCCTAAAGAAGTTAAATGCTTACCAAAAGCTTCAATAAACGTACTTTTTCCTACACCTGGAACACCTGTAATTCCAATTCTAACCGATTTATTGGCATGCGGTAAACAAGCTTCTAAAATTTCATTGGCTTGTTGTTGGTGTTTTGGATTCGTACTTTCCACTAACGTAATAGCTCTACTTAAAAAAGGAATATTACCAGCAACTATTTGAGTAACAAATTCTTCAGTTGAGGTAGTTTTTCTTCTGTTACGTTTTATTTTTTCTGCAGATGATTTACTGGTGGTTTCAGGCTGAGAAACCCCGTCTTTTTCAGAGAGTGCAGATGTGTCTTTGTCGGTCATTATGTAGGTAAAACAAAATAATAACGTAAATTTAGAAATAAAAATGCAGGAAAATGCAACGCGGTAGAAAAAGTCTCGTATTTAGGGTAAGAAATCAAGAATGAAATCAACCAAACAGTTACATCAATCGGTAATAGATGCCTGTAAAAACAATGATGCAAAAGCACAAATGCAATTGTATGATTTGTATTGTGATGCCATGTATACAGTGGCGTTACGGTATGTAAAAGATTCTTTTATAGCGGAAGATGTAATGCAAGAAGCATTTGTAAAAGCATTTAAAAATATTGATTCATATAAAGAAGGAGTAGTGTTTGGTGCTTGGTTAAAAAGAATCGTTATCAATCAAAGTATTGATTATTTAAAGAAGAGAAAATTAGAACTGGTTTCTATTAACGAAGAGATTACCACAGTAGCAGATGATGATAATTGGAATGTAGCCGCTAGGATATCGTATCAAGATATTGTAAACTGCATTCAACAATTAAAAGAAAAGTATAGAGTTGTGTTAACCCTGTTTTTATTAGAAGGGTATGATCATGGAGAGATTTCGCAAATATTAGGAATTTCGGAAGTGAGTTCGAGAACACATTTATTAAGAGGAAAAAGACAAGTGCAAGAACAATTAAAAGCAGTACACCATGTCTAAAGATATTAGAGAAATACTAAAAAAAAATGTTGAAAACACCGAGAGGTTATCAACAAATCACAGACAGCGTTTTCAACAAAAGTTGATGGATGAATTGCATTCAACACCATCAACAAAAAAATCATATCAGTGGTTGTATATAGCAGCATCCATTGTGTTGTTGGTGAGTTTGGGAATTCAGTTTTACCCAACTAATACTGTAAATCCAATAATAACTGAGCTTCCAAAAGAAACTCAAAATCAAATTAGTTTAGGAACCATATCTCCTGAGTTAAAAACGGTGGAAGATTATTATGTAAATACCATTAATTACGAACTAAGTCAGTTAGAATTAACTGAAGATAATAAAGAACTTTTTGATGGTTATTTAATTAAAATAGGAGAATTAACCAAAGAATATAAATCGTTAACCGAAGAGCTCAATACAAAAGGAATTAACGATGATACTATCAATGCATTGATTGGAAACCTGCAATTACGTTTACAGCTGTTAAAACGTATGCAAAAACAATTACAAGAATTTAAAAATCCAACTCAAAATGACATTCAAACAATTTAAAATCAGTGTTTTTTTACTGTTAGTAACTGGCGTTGTATCTGCACAGAAATACGATAAAAAGTTTAGTGAAAATTTTAAAACAAGTAAAGACGTAGTAGTTAATATCAATGCATCTAATGCAGATGTAGATGTAACTACATGGAATAAAAATGAAGTTTCAGTAGAAGCAGTTGTAGAAGTTGAAGGGCTAGATAAAAAAGAAGCTCAAAAATATTTAGACAACTGGAAATTTGAAGCCTTAGGGAATAAAAGTAAGGTACAAATTAATGCCAATAGAAATAGTTTTAGAATAGGAAGAGACAATATTGTATTCTTCAATTCATCAGACAATAATTACCCAAGAGTATTTGAGTATGATACAGAAAGTGAGGTTGTAGTAATACCAGAAATACCAGAGGTAAGTATCCCGGAAATGCCTGAGATGCCAGAAATGCCTGAAATTGAAATTCCAGAAATTAATTTTGAAAAGTTATTTCAAGATGTGGATTTTGATGTAGAGGAAATGTTTGAAAACGAAGAGCTTGTCAGGTTTAAGTGGAAAGATGGCAAACATAATGTAAATATAACCTCAAAAGAAGAATGGGAGGAATTTAAGAAAACGGAAGCATATAAAGAATATCTTAAGAATAATAAAAATTCTAAAACAAAGATGTTTTTCTCAAAAAACCATCAAGTTCTCAATGAAAAAAAATTAAGAGACGAACTAAAAAGAGTTAAAAGTGAGCTTAAAAAAATTGACAGAGAAAAAATTCAAAAACAATTAGCAAAAGCGAGAGTGGAAATGCATAAGGTTAGAGAAGAAATGAAAAAAAATCACAGGAATTATTCTTTTTCTTCTGACAGCAATAACCTTATGATTAATGGGAAAAAAGTAAAAATCACAAAGAAGATTACGATAAAAGTTCCAAAATCGGCAACCTTTGACTTGAATACACGACACTGTAAAGTAAAACTACCAAAAACTAAAGCTTCAGGAAAGGTTAGTTATGGAACCTTTAAAGCTGACGCACTTGACGGTGGAAAATTAAATATTTCATTTTCACCAGTAAACATAAATTCATTAAACGCTTGTACGTTGTTCTTAAATAATGTAACCGATGCTCAATTAGCATCGGTTACCAATACAACCGTAAACTCTAATTCATCTGGATTGGTGGTAAACAATGTTTATAGCAATGTTGAAGTAAATAATAAGTTTGGAAACTTAACCATAACCAAAGTACACCCTAGTCATGATAATTTAAAAGTACTTTTAAGTTATTCAGATGCTGGGGTTGATTTAGCAGGGATAAACAAAAAATTCGATATTCAGAGTAATAAGATTAAGAAACTAAAAGATGGAAGTGTAGAATATAATGGAGAGTTTATTTTGATTTCAAACGATAAGAAAATAGAAATAGACGGTAAATACAGCCAATTAAAAGTTAAAAACCAATAAGAAATACAAACAAAATTACTTTTTATTTCTACAAAATTGCTGCCAAATTCTTTTTCTATATTCTTTATAAAGTGCCTATATTAGCGATTGCAAATAGTCATTTTTACTATGGAATTATACAAAGAAAATCAACTTAAAATATATAACTCTTTAACCAAATCAAAAGAGCTTTTTAAACCAGTAACAGAAGGACGCGTAGGAATGTATGTATGTGGTCCTACAGTATATAGCAACGCCCATTTAGGAAACGTACGAACTTTTATGTTTTTTGATGTGGTGTATCGTTATTTATTACACCTTGGATACAAGGTGCGTTATGTACGTAACATTACGGATGCTGGTCACTTAGAAAACGATGCAGATGAAGGAGAAGACAGAATTGCAAAGAAAGCACGACTAGAGGAAATTGAACCGATGGAAGTAGTGCAACGTTATACAGTTGATTTCCATAATGTATTAAACAACTATAATTTTTTACCGCCAAGTATAGAGCCTACTGCTACAGGTCATATTGTAGAGCAGATTGAAATGATTAAAGAAATCATGGAAAAAGGTTTTGCTTATGAAGTAAACGGTTCGGTATATTTTGATGTGTTAAAATATAACGAAACAGGCAACTATGGAATTCTTTCTGGTAGAAAATTTGAAGATGCTATTCATAACACAAGAGCGTTAGACGGACAGTCAGATAAGAGAAATCCGCAAGACTTTGCTCTTTGGAAAAAAGCCGATGATCGTCATATCATGCGTTGGCCTTCACCTTGGAGTGATGGTTTCCCAGGTTGGCATTTAGAATGTTCAGTAATGAGCACAAAGTACTTAGGTGAACAGTTTGATATTCATGGTGGAGGAATGGATTTAAAATTCCCGCATCATGAGTGTGAAATTGCACAATCGCAAACGTGTAGCGGTGTAAAACCAGTAAATTACTGGATGCACACCAATATGTTATTGTTGAACAGTCAAAAAATGGCAAAATCAACAGGGAACTTTATTTTACCAAATGAAATTTTAACGGGAGAAAATAACATTTTAGGAAAACCTTTTTCAGCAAGTGTGGTTCGTTTTTTCAATATGCAAGCTAACTATAGAAGCATTTTAGACTTTTCTGGAGAAGCGTTAGAAGCTGCTGAAAAAGGACATGCGAAATTAATGGAAGCTGTAGATTTCTTAAGTAAAATTGAAGCAGGTACTACTTCTACATTTGATGTGCAAAAATGGAAACAAGATTGCTACGATGCCATGAATGATGATTTTAATACACCAATATTAATATCACATTTATTTGAAGCAGTAAAAGTTATCAATCAAATAAAAGAAGGAAAGGCAAGTTTAACTACCGATGACTTAGAAGTGTTTAAAAATACAATCAATGCGTTTGTTTTTGATGTATTAGGATTAATGAATGAAACTTCAGAAGGAAATAATTCAGACAAACTAAGTGGTGTAGTTGAAATGTTAATTAGCATGCGTAAAGAAGCACGTGAAAATAAAGATTGGGCATTATCTGATGAAATTCGTGATAGATTACTGGAATTAGGTATTCAATTAAAAGACGGTAGAGAAGGAACAACGTTTACAGTTAACTAATTGAAAAAAATACTAACATATCCGTTTATATTACTAGTTCGATTTTATCAAACAGCCATATCTCCGTTTACACCAGCAACATGTAGATATTCACCAACGTGTTCAAGCTACACAATTGAAGCGTTACAAAAACACGGATTGTTTTACGGTGGTTGGTTGGCATTGAAAAGAATTTTCAGTTGTCACCCTTGGGGAGGAAGCGGTTACGATCCTGTTCCAGAGAAAAAAGAAAAATAATAATTGTCATTGAGGAGTTTATTAAGAAGTAATCTTAAGATTATTTCATTTTAACTTGTCTTAATTGACAGCCGAAAGGTTCACAATGAAACAAAAACTAAATTAAAGTAGATGAATTTTTTATCCATAGTGTGGGATTGGAACCCAGAAATAATAAATTTAGGAGGTTTTGGTATTCGTTGGTACAGTTTAATGTTTGTAGCAGCGTTTATTTTAGGACTTCGATTAATGAAAAAGATTTACATCAACGATAACATTGCTGTTGAAAAACTAGATCCGTTATTTATGTACGTATTCGTTTCTATGTTGATAGGAATGCGTTTAGGAGATGTATTCTTTTACAGTTGGGATTATTACCAAAATCATTTACTAGAAATCATATTACCATTTAAAAAACAAGAAGGAGCTTCGGCTTTATTCGGATTGTTAGAAGGATGGAAATTTACAGGATTTACAGGGTTTGCAAGTCACGGAGCAGCAATAGCAATTCCAATAGCCATGTACTTTTACGCAAAGAAACACTTACAAAAACCATGGTTGTTTATTTTAGATAGATTAGGAATTATGGTAGCCTTGGCAGGATTTTTCATCCGTTTTGGAAACTTTTTTAATTCTGAAATTTATGGAAAACCTACAGGAAGCAGCTTTGGTGTCATCTTTAAAAGAGCAGGAGAGACGGTACCACGTCACCCAACCCAATTATACGAAGCACTAAGTTATTTAGTTTTGTTTTTTGCATTATGGCATTTCTATTGGAAAACAGATAAGAAAAACCAAACAGGATTTTTATTTGGACTGTTTATGGTTGTGTTATGGACGTTACGTTTTGTAATAGAGTTCTTAAAAGAGGCACAAGTAGAAGGAAGAGAAGATTGGGTATTCAATACATTAAACACAGGTCAGGTGTTAAGTATTCCACTAGTGTTAATCGGTTTTTGGTTAATGTTTAGAAAAACTAAAGCAACAACATAAAAACAATAAAAAAACTCCAAGGTTATTCTTGGAGTTTTTTGTTTATGAGAAAAAAGTTTTAAGCTTTTATTTTTGCTAACTCTTGCTTTTTAGCATTAATTTCATTTTCAATTTTTAACAAGCGATTTTCAATCTTACTGATAATAGCTTGTTTTCTTTCAATACTTTCTTTAGAAGTAGAAGCATCTTGCTTAGCTTCTTCTAATTTAGATTTCATTTTAGCTAAACCTTCCTTACCACTAATTAAAATTTCTTCGTTAATGCTAATATCATCTTCAAGGTCACTTATTAACGTGTTTTTCTCTTTACTAATGTTTTGCTCCTTAGCTTTAATTTGGTTACTTAATTGCTTCAATTTTTCTTCCTCTAAACGTAAAGCCTCTTGTTCTTTTAAATAAGCAAGCTCTCTGGCTTTTCTTTCTTCGTCTAACTTCTTACGGGCCTCTTCAAGTTTTTGTTTTTGTAAAAGAACTTCTTTCTGTTCGTCACTTATGTTATCTTCATATACCACAAGACCAGTACTTACAGTAGTAGTTTTAGCTTCCTCTTTTTCCTCAGCTCTCTTAGCTTCTTCTTTTTTAAGTTTTCTAGCTAACTTTCTTTCAAGAGACGCTAAGTCTTTTTTATGTAAATCAATTTGATTATTTAACTTGCTTAACCTTTGTTGCATATTAGCAACAATTTTTTCTTTTCTTTCTACCTCTTGTTTTGTAGCCTTTTTACTTGTTTTAAAACGCTCTAAATTTCCTTTTACACGTTTTAAAGCACCAACCCCACTAACTAAAATTTCTTCATTAGCGCTAATTTGATTTTTCTTGTTTTTTACTTGAGCTTTTAAAGTTTTAATGTCATCTTGAGCATTTACTTGTTGGCAAGTAAACGTTAAGAATAAAGTTAAAGAGACTAGGAATCTTAGTGTTTTCATTTTAATTTTATGGTATTAAGTTTTTGTTTTTTTCGGGGCGCAAAAGTATGGCTAAATGCGAAAAAAAAATAACTTTTCATCATGTTTTTTATCATGTTTTTCAGGATACTAAAAACATAATGTTTTGACTCACATAAAATTTGATATGAATAAATAGCTTAACAACACTTATTCGTGATGATAAGGCTCGTTACGAAGAATGGTAAACCCACGATAAATTTGTTCGACAATAAATAAACGAATCATTTGATGAGAAAACGTCATTTTAGAGAGCGATAACTTTCCTTGTGCTTTATTGTATACAGCCTCAGAAAATCCATACGGACCTCCAATAACCAACACTAGTTGCTTAATACCAGAGTTCATCTTCTTTTGTAAGTATTGTGAAAACTCCATAGAAGTATGTTGTTTTCCTTTATCGTCTAACAAAACTAACTGGTCTGTAGCTTGTAGTTTAGATAGAATTAACTCGCCTTCTTTTTCTTTTTGTTGCGCCTCGCTTAGGTTTTTAACGTTTTTAATATCTGGAATAATCTCCAACTCAAACTTTACGTAATGTTTTAAGCGGTTTTGGTATTCGTCAATTAATTGCTGCAACTGTTTATTGTCAGTTTTGCCTATGGCGAGTAGTTTTATTTTCATATGGCAAAATTACGAATGTTTGACAAATTTTATAGAGATAGCTTTTAGGTTAAAAAACTAGCTTTAATAGCGGTGTGTAATAAGCTACTAAAACAGATTTTTGTAATTATAAAAAGAAGTTTACCGTATAATATGAACTATAAAAGTGTTTTAGTATAAGATCTTTTAAAATTTACTTGTTTTTTATCGTAGTTAGTTTTGTTTTACTTTTTATTAATATTTATTCTATTACCTTTTTTATCATAAAGCGTTTTTTTTATGATTCTCCCTTCTTGGTTGTATTCAATTTTTGATTTCAATTTTTCATTCTTATAATAAGTTCGCCAAACTCCAGCTTTTGTAAAATAATCAGTACCTAAATAGCTACCAGTTTCCATAATATTTCCATTAGGATAAAAACTAGTATGTGTACCTATCTTATTTCCTCTTTCATCAAATTCCTTTTCTTGATATATAGTTCCGTTATCATAGTATATAATTAATTTGCCAACAAAATCACCTACATCATTATATTTAGCATCAAGTCGTAACTGACTATTTTTATAGTATTCAGTATTCTTTTGAATTATGCCTTTTTCAGTATATTCTTCTTTTGATTTAATTTGACCATTGCTCCAATAATTTATCCAATTTCCAACGGGCTTATTTTCTTTGTAAACCCCAGTAGATTGTAACTGCCCGTTTTTATAGTAACTCTCGTAGTTTCCATCCATTTCGTAAAACCCTTTACCAGAGTAACTACATGCAGTTTGAACTTGTCCGTTTTTATAATAAAGAACAAAAGCACCTTTAGGTTTTCCATTTTTATCAAAATTAATCATAGAATTTATAGAGCCGTCTTTCCTATAATATGTCCAGTTACCATACGCTATCCCTTCACTATTTTTAAAACCTTCAGATTTTTTACTTCCATTGTCATAATAATCAATGTAATTTTGAGCACTTATAGAATTTATTGATACTAAAAAAAGTACTAAAAAAAAGCTTATATATTTTTTCTTGAGTTTCATTATTTAATTGATTATAATGGTTTTGTTTGTTTTGATGCTATTAAATTTAGCAAATGCACACAAAATTAAAAAACTGAAAGGATTTTAAGAAATAAGATAAAACAAGCAATTATTTATATTTGTTGCACAGGTAGATATTCTATTTAAAGTTCAAGTGCAAGAATAATATTATTGATACAGACTGAAATGATTCTTTGCTAACAGGAGATATATTTATTACGGTTTTTTCATTTTTAAAAGTTTCCTTACTCTTTAGAATTTTCAGTTACTCTTCATTTCCAGTAGTTTGCTGATCTCTATTTGTTTGTAACATGTTTTAAGCAAGTAAAAACCGAATAGAAAATCCGCGAGGTTTTTTTTGTTAATAGCTGATAAGTAGCAATTACTTATGGGAGTCGTTGTTGTACGTTTATAGTTTTTAAAAAAACGGTTCTTCTAATACCACCTTATTACTTCCTTCTCGAAAGGTATTATCTTTGCTGTTTATCAGTTCAAAAGTAGGATATTGTACTCTTATTCTTTTTCTTTATGTGTAATAGTAGTTATTACTTTAGCTTCATATTTTGGAGAAATACTAATAAAATACAAAGCAAAAAAACTGTTAGACATAATGAAAGTACATTAAACTTTAAGACTAAACCTTTATTAATTATAATAAATATTGTAGATAGTTTTACTTCCAGAGTTCCCACCATTTTTTATTTTTTTCTTTAATGTTTTTGTCTGACGTTTTTTCCTTCAATTCAATTTCATTTTTAACCTTTTCTTCTTCAATCTTAACAAACTCCTCTTTTATATACTTTACTGTAGAACTCGATGTATTTGGGTTGTTTATAATGTAATCTAAAAGATCTTCCATTTTTTCATTTCCTACATAAGTAACATTAGAGTTAAAAAGTGCATTTAGGTTCATAATCGTTATATCAGAAGCTTTTCTTTTTAAAGAATTTACATATTCTTGTTCAAAACCATCCATGTCTTCTAGTGAATACATGATATTCCAAAATACATTAGGCTCACTTACCTCACTGAATCTTTCTAATACCTTAAATAAGGTAACCATAGCTTTGTTTGATGTATGTTTTTTTAAAAAATTATCGTAAAGTTCATTAAAAAGATTTTCCAAAGGTGTAAAATCATCATTTTCTGGTCTAAAATTTTCTATTTTATATAAAAGTTCTTTTTCAGTATAATTTTTCATCTTTTTTATTTTTCTGATTATTTAATTTAATAGTGGTGTGTAATAAGTTACTAAAACAAGCTTTTGCTATTGTGAAAAGTGATTTATAGTGTGGTAGGTACAAACTATAAAAGTACTTTGGTTTAAAAAAGTATAAAATGCACTTGTTTTTTGCCTCAGTTCTTTGTTGTGCTTTCGTACTTTATTCATAATATGATGCTTTCGCTATAATTTTCTTTATTTCCGTTTTTGACACCTTTTTCTTTGTCTTGGTAATTGTTTTTTCTTCTATAATTGAAGTCTTGTTAAAGATATCCTTCAATTTGTCGTTTAACCAATCAATATTCCAAATTATAACAGTATTGTCAGTTACCTTTTTACAAAGAGGTTCAGTATAGGTCTCAGCTTTATTTATTTTTAAATTCAATCTCTGAAACCAAACCATCATAAACGATGAATTAGGAACTTCTTTAAATTTGTTTCTAATTTTTTCAGCTAATACAAGTTTCTCTTTATCGTCTTTAATTCTACTTAAGAAAATGCTCAAAATTGCGATACAAGTCGGAACAACTCTAGGGTTTCTCAAAGCAATTTCGGTAACGAGACTTATTAAAGTCTCTAAGTTGTAGTCCTTTTTCTTTGATTTTTCAAGCACAACCAAGAAATCACGTATCTGTGTTTCTATTGTCCCTGAATTTGGAAAACTCTCGGAAAGTAGATAGAGTTGAATCAACCACTTTTGCTTATTTCCTGTAATGACTTGATTACTTATCCAATATTTTTTATCTGGTTTCAAAGAGCTTTTAATAATGTCACTAGATGCTGTTGTTTTGTCAGCATTAAGTTTAAGACCAATGTTAGATAAAATTTCAGATAGTTCTTTTGCAATTTGTTCGGCTAGGAAAGAATTATTTGTAAATATCCTGTAATCATCTCTAAATCGTAAAATTCGATAATCTTTAACTTCTTTTGAATCTAGCTTTTCAGTTAATAGCAAGTCTACATAGCCAAGAACTATTTCAGCTATAAAGTCCATTAATACACTACCTTGAGGAATTCCGTTTGTTTGACCATAGGACATATCTTGCAAGTGATTGTCAATTGTATTTCCAAGTAATGAATTCTTTCTGTTTTTTTTGGCTTTTAATTTCGTGTGAATTGCCCAAGGAATGGAATGCGTATAAATAGAACTATAACAGTCTGCAATATCTGTGTGTAAAACATATTTAAAGTCCAAAGATAGCGTGAGTGATTTTTGTTCAATCATTTGCCACCAATTCAAAATTTGTGCAGTCTTATTAGTTTTTGCTTCAGATTCAGAAATTGCTGGTAAACTATGACATTCAATTTTATCGTTTGCTTGGAAAACAGCGAACCTATCTTTTAAAATTTTCCAATTAGATTCTTTTGTAATTGAGTTTACTAATGAAACATAAATTGCTGGATTAATTAATTGAAATGGTCTCCAAGCAAACTTTCCATCTTTGTTAGACAGCAGTTTGTAATTTACATTCTCTAAATCTCTAGGACTTTTATCTCTAAAATCAGAAATATTTTTTCCTTTTAGAGTTTTGTCAATTTTGTCAAGTAATTCTTGAAACGAAAAGTACTCTGGCAAACTGATATTGCTATAACTTTCTTGTTTTAAAAGTAAAGTTTTAGCTTCTTCATTAGTCAGTTTTAAAATGTCTTTCATTTATGTTACTTGGTTTTTAGGTATGAAGCATAACTAGTTTATATACGTAATAAAATTACTTATATATTCCTTTTACGGTAGGGTATACGGAACTTTTAGCAATTTTATTAACACTCTCAAATATAAAAAAAGTAAGATAAAAAAGTGTAACTTTTTTTATCGGGTCGACACCCCAAGCCTAATCGGGTCGACACCCCAAGCCTAATCGGGTCGACACCCCAAGCCTAATCGGGTCGACACCCCAAGCCTAATCGGGTCGACACCCCAAGCCTAATCGGGTCGACACCCCAAGCCTAATCGGGTCGACACCCCAAGCCTAATCGGGTCGACACCCCAAGCCTAATCGGGTCGACACCCCAAGCCTAATCGGGTCGACACCCCAAGCCTAATCGGGTCGACACCCCAAGCTTAATCGGGTCAACACTCCTTGCCTAAGGGGAGTGACACTCCCTCGGTAAGGGGAACGATGCTCCCCGCCTAAGGGGAGTGTCATTCACTGCCTAAGGGGAGCAACTTCAAACAAGTAAAAAGGTAAAATATTCGTATTGTGTAGAAAAATGTTTGTTAGGTGCTGTGAAGTATAAAGAAGTCTTTTTAAAAACAAATACACCCCAAAGAGGAGTGTATTTAAATGTAAAGTTTTATAAATAGTTAACTTAATAGCTTACAAAAGCACAGGTGTTTTTGTTTGTTTCAATTTGTACCGTAAGTGAGAATTGTGTACTTACTTTTTATACTAAAGGCTCAGCTTTAAAACCTTTGCTTTTTACAATAGCAATTACTTCATCCGCAGTAATTCCTTTAGAACTTACGGTAAGAACTTTATCATCAAAATTAGTATCTACATTCCAATGGCAAATACCTTTAGCATTGTCTAAATCAGTTTGTACTTTTGATACACATCCTCCGCAGTTAAGGTTTGTTTTGAATTTTAACTCTTTATTATTTTCCATTTATATTAAAAATTTATTTGTTATTGAATACTGCAAATTTCAGCACAACACCGTTGTTTGTTGTTGTACAATTTTAAGATTGATTTGTGAGATTTACAGATTTACTTATTAAGTGAGATTTAAAACGTTCCGACACTTGCTAGTACCGAAACACTTGTTACTTTTTCCACTTTAATCGTAAGCTATTGCTAACCACACTAACACTACTCATAGCCATAGCTGCACCAGCAATCATAGGGTTTAATAAGAAACCATTAAATGGGTATAAAATACCAGCTGCAATAGGAATACCAATAAGGTTATAAATAAATGCCCAAAATAGGTTTTGTTTAATGGTAGCCACCGTTTGTTTTGATAGTTTTATAGCCTGCGGAATTTTACTTAGGTCAGATGATATAATGGTCATTTTAGCAACATCCATCGCAATATCACTACCTTTTCCCATGGCAATACTCACATCAGCAGTAGCTAGGGCAGTACTGTCGTTAATACCATCACCCACCATGGCAACAGTTTTTCCTTGTTGTTGTAATTCTTTTACAAAATCAGCTTTGTGTTGTGGTAACACTTCAGCTTTGTAATGTTGAATACCTGTTTCTTCAGCAATTGATTTTGCAGTAGCTTCGTTGTCACCCGTAAGCATGTATAGTTCAATATCCATAGTCTGTAGTTCCTTAATAGCTTGTACCGAGGTTTCTTTTATTTTGTCAGAAATAGCAAGTACAGAAAGTGCTTCTTTACTATTAGCAAACCAAATAACAGTTTTTGCTTGTTTGCTCCATTCGTCCGCCTGTTTTAAAAGTTCGTCCGCTATGGTAACCTTATTATTTTCAGTCAATAACTTTTTATTACCCACAAAAAAGGTTTCTCCGTTATAATCAGCCTTAGCACCCTTACCTGTAATACTGTCGAAATTTGTTAGTGGGGTAGTGGCAGTATCTCCTAAAAACTTTACAACTGCTTCTGCTAATGGATGTTCAGATTTTTTCTCAATACTTAAAAGAATGTTTTTAGCGGTATCATTATTCTGTAACCAAGATATACCAGTAACCTCTGGTTTTCCTTCGGTAATAGTTCCTGTTTTATCTAAAATAATAGCGTTTACTTTTTTAGCAGATTCAAGGCTTTCAGCATCTTTAATTAAAATACCTTTTTCGGCACCTTTACCAACGCCCACCATAATAGCGGTAGGAGTGGCAAGACCTAAAGCACAAGGACATGCAATAACCAATACGGTGATGGCAGCTAACAATCCTTGAACCACTCCGTTATCACCCCCTAAAATAAACCATATAATAAATGTAATCACAGCAATACTCATAACTACAGGAACGAAAATACCTGCAATTTTGTCAACCAATTTCTGTACAGGAGCTTTACTGCCTTGTGCATCTTGTACCATTTTAATAATTTGAGCCAACATGGTTTCTTTTCCAACCTTAACGGCTTTGAATTGAAAACTTCCTTTTTGATTGATGGTTCCTGCAAACACTTTTTCATTTTCTTCTTTTAGTACCGGAACAGGTTCACCACTTAACATGCTTTCATCTACATACGAGTTTCCTGTAGTAACCATACCATCTACCGCAATTTTTTCTCCTGGTTTAACAAGAATTGTATCATTTACGTTCACATTTTCAATAGGGGTTTGCTTTTCCGTTCCGTCAGGTTGTATCACAACCACAGTTTTAGGTTGTAAGCCCATCAATTTTTTAATAGCAGATGAGGTGTTTCCTTTGGCTTTTTCTTCTAATAGTTTTCCTAACAGAATAAATGCGATGATAACTGAAGCTGCCTCAAAATATACATGTGCTTCTAACCCTCTAGACTCCCAAAACTTAGGAAACAACATGTTGAATACACTAAAAATATACGCTATACCTGTACTTAAAGCAACCAAAGTGTCCATGTTTGCAGAACGATGTTTGGCTTGTTTCCATGCATTGATAAAAAAGTCTTTACCAAACCATAATAATACAGGGGTAGAGAAGGCCCACATAATAGGGTTGGCGTAAGGCATGTTCATAAAAAACATACCAATAACAACTACAGGTAACGAAAGGAGTACCGACCACATGGTTTTGGTTTTTAGTTGCTTGAACTTCTTTTCATGAATAGCTTCGAGGGTTTCTTGTTGTTTGGTTTCGTCTTCAATTAGTAAATCATAACCCGCACCTTGTACTGCTTTTTGCAGTTTTGTAGCATTGGTCATGTTTGGAAGATATTCTATCGTTAAATTTCCACTAGCAAAATTTACCGAAGCATTTACTACACCAGGTTCGTAGCTAACAATACTTTCAGCACTTCCTGCACAAGAGGCACAAGTCATACCCAATACTGGAAATACTTTTTTAACAGTGGTTACACCGTAGCCCAAATCTTTTATAGCGGTAACGGCATTTGCAAGAACTTCTTCGTTGGTAACTGTAATAGCAGCTCTTTGGTTGTTTAGTTCTACTTTATGGGTTTCAATTCCTTCAACATGTGCTAAGCCTTTTTCAACGATTAAAGCACAGTGTTCACTTTCCACACCTTCTAGAGGTAGGTAAATGATATCTTTATTGTTATTTGTTGCCATTTTTTTACTGTATTAATTGTACAATACAAAGTTGGCATTAAGTTAGAGAAAATTTATTGTGGAATTTTGGAATTGATTTATAAGATTTACACCTCGTCTAATGGTTTTCTTCTGTCTTTACGGATTTTTTTAAAGTGACTCGGCGTTAATCCTGTAACTTTTTTAAACTGATTGCTTAAATATGCCACGCTTGAATAGTGTAAACGGAAAGCAATTTCACTTAATGATAATTCATCGTAAACAAGTAGTTCTTTTACCTTTTCTATTTTTTGAGCAATAAAATACTTTTCTATAGTAGTGCCTTCTACTTCAGAAAAAAGATTGGATAAGTAATTATAATCGTGATGTAGTTCGTTGCTTAATAGTTCAGATAGATTGATTTTTGTTTCACTGTCTTGATGGTGTACCAAATTGATGATTAAGTTTTTTATCTTTTCAATAATGCGACTTTTTTTATCATCAATAATCTCGAAGCCTAAATCAAGTAAAATCTTGTCCAGACTTTCTTTTTCATCTGAAGTAAGTTCTTTTTCTAGTATAACCTCACCTAATTTAATGCTTTTTACACCAACACCTAATTTATCTAATTCATTTTGAATGACTAGGATACAGCGATTGCAAACCATGTTTTTAATAGTGAGCGTCATAGTATTTTTATTATAGTTTGTTAGGTTTACAAAGATAAGGATAAGTGCTTGCTATGAATCAAAAATTATTTCAATCTTATAACTATAAACACTACGATAGTATTGCTAAGGTAGGAGATAAAAAAATCCCGAGTATTTTTTACTCGGGATTTTTGTTTTATTGATCCTCGTCTATTTCAGTACGAGTTTCAGTAGGTTTTTCACCTTTTTCTATTTTAATAATGAGTTTTTGCTCAGGCTCATTTAAATCCATAAAGATAGCGTCACCTTCATCTAGTTTAGAGTTAACAATTTCTTCAGCTAGTGCATCTTCAATATACTTCTGAATGGCTCTTTTTAATGGACGAGCTCCGTATTGTTTATCAAAACCTTTATCAGCAATATAATCTTTAGCCTTATCGCTTAACGTAAGCTTATAACCTAAATCATCAATACGTTTTAGTAATTTATCTAATTCAATATCAATAATTTTATGAATGTTTTCACGTTCAAGAGAGTTAAAAATTACAATATCATCAATACGATTTAAAAATTCTGGAGCAAAAGATTTCTTTAAAGCACCTTCAATAATACTTTTGGCATGGGCGTCTTCTTGTTCTTTTTTAGAAGAAGTTCCGAAACCAACACCACCACCAAAATCTTTTAGTTTACGAACTCCAATATTTGAAGTCATGATAATAATGGTGTTTCTAAAATCTATTTTTCGACCTAAACTATCAGTTATATGCCCGTCATCTAAGACTTGTAGCAGCATATTAAATACATCAGGGTGTGCTTTCTCAATCTCATCTAATAAGATTACAGAATAAGGTTTACGACGTACTTTTTCAGTTAATTGTCCACCTTCTTCGTAACCAACATATCCTGGGGGCGCACCTATTAAACGAGAAATAGCAAACTTCTCCATGTACTCACTCATATCAATTCTAATTAAAGAATCGTCAGAGTCAAATAACTCACGAGCTAATACTTTTGCTAACTGTGTTTTACCTACACCCGTTGAACCTAGAAAGATAAAAGAACCAATTGGTTTGTTAGGGTCTTTTAACCCAACACGGTTACGCTGTATAGCTTTTACTACTTTGGTAACAGCTTCATCTTGACCAATTACTTTACCTTTTATTAATTGAGGTAATTCTGCTAAACGACTACTTTCTGCTTCGGCAACACGATTTACAGGAATTCCTGTCATCATCGATACTACTTCAGCTACATTATCTTCAGTAACAGTTTCTCTATGTAGTTTAGAATCTTCTTCCCACTGCTGTTGTGCAGACTCTAAAGCTGTTTCTATATTTTTTTCGTCATCACGAAGCTTTGCAGCTTCTTCGTACTTTTGTCCGCTTACCGCTTTAGTTTTGCGTCCTCTAATTTCTTCTAGTTTCGCTTCTAATTCTAAAATTTGTTGCGGAACTACAATGTTTGTAATATGAATTCTAGATCCAGCTTCATCTAAAGCATCAATAGCTTTATCTGGTAAAAAGCGATCAGTCATATAACGGTTGGTTAATTTTACACAGGCTTCAATAGCTTCATCAGTAAAAGAAACATGATGATGCGATTCGTATTTACCTTTGATATTGTGTAAAATTTGTATGGTTTCTTCTACGGTAGTAGGATCTACAATTACTTTTTGAAAACGACGCTCCAAAGCACCATCTTTTTCAATATTTGTTCTGTATTCATCTAAAGTAGTTGCACCAATACATTGAATTTCTCCTCTGGCTAAAGCAGGTTTTAACATATTAGAAGCATCTAACGAACCAGTGGCTCCACCAGCACCTACGATGGTGTGAATTTCATCAATAAAAAGAATAATATCATCGTTCTTTTCAAGCTCATTCATTAAAGCTTTCATGCGTTCTTCAAACTGACCTCTGTATTTTGTACCAGCAACTAAGCTAGCTAAGTCAAGAGAAACGATGCGTTTGTCGAATAGAATTCGTGATACTTTTCTATCTACAATACGTAAAGCTAATCCTTCTGCAATAGCAGATTTACCAACACCTGGCTCTCCAATAAGCATTGGGTTATTCTTTTTTCGTCTACTTAAAATCTGAGAAACACGCTCAATTTCTTTTAAACGACCTACAACAGGATCTAACTTTCCTGAAACAGCTAAGGCTGTTAAATCACGCCCAAAGTTATCTAAAACAGGAGTTTTAGATTTTTTAACTTGCTTTCCTTTTTGAGGTTGTTGCCCGTAAGGGTTTGATTTTTCGTCAGCAAATTCATCATCAGAAGGTGTTTCCCCTATAGGAGAAATAAACGAGTCATCATCTACGTGTAGTTCTTTGTACAAGTTTTTAGCCTGCTCATAGTCTACATCATACTTTTGAAGTAATTTAGTAGTAGGATCATTTTCGTTACGCAAAATACATAGTAACAAATGTGCAGTATCTATTGCATTGCTTTGGTATAGTTTAGCTTCTAAAAAGGTTGTTTTTATAGCTTTTTCTGCTTGTCTGGTAAGGTGTAAACTCTTTCTTTGAGGGCTTGAAAAAGATGGGGTTGTCGGATTTAGTTTTTCTAGTTTATTACGCACTAAATCTAAATCAACATCAAAAGTTGTTAATATTTCAATGGCTTTTCCATCACCTTTTCTAATCAAACCCAACAAAAGATGTTCTGTTCCAATAAAGTCATGACCTAGTCTTAAGGCTTCTTCTTTACTGAAAGTAATTACATCTCTAACCTGTGGTGAAAAATTATCGTCCATATATTTATTTTCTATCTCTGTAAAGTTAGTAAGTTTTTTTCTTAAAAATTACAAAAAAGATGCCAATAGTTTTTAACTGACATTCTGACGAGTAAATTAAGAAATTATTGTTTAATATAACATATAAAATTGTTAATAAATAAACGTAAAACAGTTAGTATATTTTTTGTGTAAAACTGAGGGTTGTAGTATCTTGCAATGTTTTAGAAAATGCGGAGAACTAGAAAGCATTTTAAAAAGTGGGTTTTATCAAGTGTAAAATTCACTTTTTTGACGAAAATAAATACTAATATTTTAAAAGAAAATATATGACAGATGGCGAAAAGTTGATTCCTATCAACATTGAAGAGCAAATGAAGTCAGCATACATCGATTATTCAATGTCGGTGATAGTATCGAGAGCATTACCAGATGTAAGAGATGGTTTAAAACCAGTGCATAGAAGAGTTTTGTTTGGTATGCATGAATTAGGAATTAAATCCACAGGAGCATATAAAAAATCTGCAAGAGTTGTAGGAGAGGTATTGGGTAAATATCACCCACACGGAGACACCTCGGTTTACGATTCTATGGTACGTATGGCTCAAGATTGGAGTGTACGTTATATGATGGTTGATGGGCAAGGAAACTTCGGTTCTGTTGATGGTGATAGCCCTGCAGCAATGCGTTATACAGAGGTGCGCATGCAGAAAATATCAGAAGAGATGTTATCTGATATAGAAAAAGATACTGTAGATCATAAATTAAACTTTGATGATACGTTACAAGAACCAACAGTACTTCCTACACGTATTCCTAACTTATTAGTAAATGGAGCTTCTGGTATTGCAGTAGGAATGGCAACAAACATGGCACCGCATAACTTAACAGAAGTTATTAACGGTACTGTAGCATATATTGATAATCGCGACATTGAAATTGATGAGTTAATGCAACACATCAAAGCGCCAGATTTTCCAACAGGAGGGATTATTTATGGTTATGATGGAGTAAGAGACGCTTTCCATACAGGTCGTGGACGTATTGTAATGCGTGCTAAAGCAACTATTGAAGAAGTTAAGGGACGTGAATGTATAGTTGTTACTGAAATTCCTTACCAAGTTAACAAAGCAGAAATGATTAAGAAAACTGCTGACTTGGTTAATGAAAAGAAACTGGAAGGTATTGCAAGCATTCGTGATGAATCTGACCGTAAAGGAATGCGTATTGTTTATATATTAAAACGAGATGCAATTCCTAATATCGTTTTAAATAAACTATTTAAATACACACAATTACAAACATCATTTAGTGTAAATAATATAGCTTTAGTTAAAGGGCGTCCTGAACAGTTAAACTTAAAAGAGTTAATCCATTATTTTGTAGAGCATAGACATGAAGTAATTGTTCGTAGAACTGAGTTTGAATTAAAGAAAGCAGAAGCACGTGCACATATTTTAGAAGGATTAATTATTGCTTCTGATAATATTGATGAGGTAATTTCTATTATTAGAGGTTCTTCTAACGCAGATGAAGCACGTGAAAAATTGATAGAGCGTTTTGAATTAACAGAAATTCAAGCACGTGCTATTGTTGAAATGCGTTTACGTCAGTTAACAGGACTAGAACAAGATAAGTTACGAGCAGAGTATGATGAAATTATTAAGACTATTGCCGATTTAAAAGATATTCTTGCAAATGAGCCGAGACGTTATCAAATAATCAAAGACGAACTATTATATATCAAAGAGAAATATGGTGATGATCGTCGTTCTGTAATTGAGTATGCAGGAGGAGATATGCGTATCGAAGATATGATTCCTAACTCTAAAGTTGTTGTTACTATTTCTCATGCAGGTTACGTAAAGCGTACAAATTTAGATGAATACAAGGTTCAGAATAGAGGAGGGCGTGGACAAAAAGGTGCAACTACTCGTAATGAAGATTTCTTAGAACATTTATTCGTAGGTACTAACCATCAATATATGTTATTCTTTACTCAAAAAGGAAAAGTATTCTGGATGCGTGTATATGAAGTTCCAGAAGGAGGAAAGAATACAAAAGGTAGAGCAATTCAAAACTTAATAAATATCGAGCAAGACGATAAGGTAAAAGCGTTCTTAGTAACAGGTGATTTAAAAGATGAGGATTATATCAATAATCATTATGTTATTATGGCAACAAAACGAGGTCAGGTTAAGAAGACGCCTTTAGAACAATATTCTCGTCCAAGAGCTAATGGTATTAACGCAATAACTATTAAAGAAGGTGATGAGTTACTAGAGGCGAAGTTAACTACTGGAGATAGCCAAGTAATGCTAGCACTTAAATCGGGGAAAGCAATTCGTTTTGAAGAAGCTAAAACACGTCCAATGGGAAGAACAGCTTCGGGAGTTCGTGGTATTACATTATCGCATGAAAATGATGAGGTAATTGGTATGGTTGCTGTTAATGATATGGAAAGTAATATCTTAGTTGTTTCAGAAAAAGGATATGGAAAGCGTTCTAAATTAGAAGATTACCGTATAACGAATCGTGGAGGTAAAGGAGTTAAAACGTTGAATATATCAGAAAAAACTGGTAATTTAGTCGCTATCAAGAATGTAGATGATTCAAACGACTTAATGATTATCAACAAATCAGGACTAACAATTAGAATGGCAGTGGAAGATTTACGTGTTATGGGTAGAGCAACTCAAGGAGTTAAACTGATTAACATTAAAGATAATGATGATATTGCTGCTGTAGCAAAAGTAATGCATGAAAAAGATGAAGAAGAAGATGGCATGGAAATTGAAAATGAAACAAATGATAGTCAAGAACAACAATAAATAAATCATAACAAAAATGAAAAAACAAATCTTAGCCCTTTCTTTAGGATTAATGTCGTTAGGGGCATCTGCTCAAAAATCAGAACTTAAAGCTGCTGAGAAAGCTATAAAAAAACAAGATTTTACAACAGCATTAAATACTTTAAATGCTATTGAAGGATCTTTAATGATGAACGGAGAAGATAAATATAAATCTAAATTTTATTTCTTAAAAGGTAAAGCATTAGCTGCAAAAAAAGATTACAAGAATGCTGGTGAAGCTTTCAATGCTTTAATAGCAATGAAAGAAAACAAGTATACAGATGAAGCTAAGCCTATCTTAAATCAGATGATTCAAGAAGTTTCTAAAAAAGCGGTTGATTTATATAATAATAAAAAGGATTATAAAAATGCAGCTGAAGACTTCTATTTGACATATGTGTTAAGTCCTACAGATACATCTTTTGCTTATAATGCTGCAGTTGCTGCTACCCAAGCTAAAGATTATGATAAAGCGATTGAGTACTATAGAGAATTACAAAAAATAGGTTACACAGGTATTGAAAAGCAATATGTAGCTACAGATAAAACTACAGGAAAAGTTGAAAGTTTTGGAAATGACAAGGCAAGAAGAGACTTAATGGTAAAAACAGGAAACTATGTAAAACCAGACGTAAAATCTTCAGAGTCAAAATCAGCAACAATTGTTAAAAATGTAGCTTTAATTTTAAAAGAGCAAGGAAAAACAGATGAGGCTATTGCAGCTTTTAAAGATGCTCGTGCTTCTAATCCAAAAGATTTAAATTTAATTTTAAACGAAGCTCAACTATATGTTGACATGGGTAAAATGGATAAGTTTGGAGAATTGATGAATGAAGCTGTAGCTTTAGACCCTGAAAACCCAACATTATATTATAATTTAGGTGTTGTAAATTTCAATGAAGGTAGAATGGATGATGCGAAGAAGTATTACACGAAGGCAGTTGAGTTAAAACCTGATTATGCAGATGCTTATATGAATTTAGCAGTAGTAGTTTTAGATAAAGAAAAAGCTATTGTAGAAGAAATGAATAAAAACTTATCAAATTTTAAAAAATATGATGAGTTAGCAGCTAAACAAAAAGAAGTTTATAAGGAAGCAATCCCATTTTTAGAAAAAGCAGATAGTTTAAATAGAAATGTAGATACTGTAAAAACTTTAATGAATTTATATGAGGTGTTAGAAATGAGTAATAAAGCAGCTGAATATAGAGACTTATATAAATCAATGCAATAGTAATAGAAAAAAATAGTTATAAAAAAAACCGAAATTTTAAAATTTCGGTTTTTTTTATAACTATTTTATAAAGTAATCTGTAAAACTATTTATTCAACTAAACGCTTAATTACTCTAAGTTTGTGTGTGTGTTGATGTGTATCAATATTATAAATACCGCTATGATCCAACTTGTCAATACGAACTTTTCCATGAGCGTGTATAATGTTGTAATCATTCATAATAATCCCAACATGGGTAATAATACCTTCTTCATTATCAAAAAAAGCTAAATCACCAGGCTCACTTTCCTCAATAAAACTCAAAACTTCACCTTGAGTTGCTTGTTCCTTTGCATCACGTAGAAGGTTGTATCCACATAATTTATATACTGTTTGAGTAAACCCAGAACAATCAATGCCAAAAGGCGATTTACCTCCCCATAAATAAGGAACATTTAAGAATAAGAAAGCGGTTTCTACAATTGCAGATTTTGCTAGTTTACTATTGCATACTTTGCCCTCATATAAAAATGAGGAATTATTAATGTTAATTTTATTGTCTTTAAATAAAGGAAGTCGAGCTCCCATAGGAATAGTAGTTAAATTACTATTATTATCAGTAATAAAATCAATTAATTCACCGGCATAGTGTTTTTTTTCTTTTAATAAAAGACTGTGTACCTCTACTGAAATTTCTTCATATTGTTTATTGTCAACATATCCTTGATAACCATCAAAAGCTAACCGTATTTTACTCCATTTTTTAGTTTTTTCTAAAACTTCAAAGTGCTCACCAAAAACAACTTGATTTACCATTTCTGAAGCATCAGAAGGCTCTGATCGAAGAGGTACAATACTTAAATTACAAATTCCGAAAGACATCTACTGGTTGGGGCTTTTAAAAAAATTATACTCTTTCAATAACCATTGCACTAGCACCACCACCACCGTTACAAATACCGGCAGCACCAATTTTAGCGTTATTTTGTTTTAAAATTGAAGTTAAAGCAATAATAATTCTAGCTCCAGAAACTCCTAATGGATGTCCTAATGAAACGGCACCACCATTAACATTTACTTTATCAGCAGATAACCCTAAGATTTTCATATTTGCTAATCCAACTACAGAGAATGCTTCGTTTAATTCAAAATAATCAACATCATCAATAGATACTCCAGCTTTAGCTAAAGCTTTAGGTAATGCTTTTGCAGGAGCTGTTGTAAACCATTTTGGTTCATGAGCAGCATCAGCATATCCTTTAATTTTTGCTAATGGAGTTAAGCCTAATTCAGCAGCTTTATCAGCAGACATTAATACTAAAGCAGCTCCACCATCATTAATAGTTGATGCATTAGCAGCAGTTACTGTACCCTCTTTCGTAAATGCAGGACGTAAAGCAGGTATTTTTTCCATTTTTACATTCTTGTATTCTTCATCTTCAGAAAAGATAATAGGCTCACCACGACGTTGAGGTATTTCAACAGGAACAACCTCATCTGCAAATTTTCCTTCGCTCCACGCTTTAGCAGAACGGTTATATGATTCAACTGCAAAAGCATCTTGATCCTCTCTTGAAAATTTATATTCAACAGCACATTCATCAGCACAAACTCCCATAGCTACTTGTTCGTAAGCATCCACTAATCCATCTTTCTGCATTCCATCTTCCATTTTAATAGGTCCAAATTTTGAACCTGTTCTGGCGTGTTGGTAATGAGGAATCATACTCATGTTTTCCATACCTCCAGCTACAACTATTTCGGCATCACCTAAAGCGATAGTTTGTGCAGCTAACATTATAGACTTCATTCCTGATGAACAAACTTTATTTACAGTAGTACAAGGCACAGTATCTGGTATTCCTGCAAAGATTGCCGCTTGACGAGCTGGAGCTTGTCCTAAACCTGCAGAAACAACATTACCCATAAAAACTTCTTCAACCATTTCTGGTTTTAGGTTAATTTTATCTAAAGCTCCTTTAATGGCTATAGCACCTAATTTAGGTGCAGGGGTAGTTGATAATGTTCCTAAAAAACTACCAATTGGAGTTCTTGCAACCGATACTATTACTACTTCTTTCATGTGCTACTATTTGTTAATTTTTTATTTATCCCAATAACCAAAAGTGACTAAAATAACAAAGCTGTTAAGCGCTTAATAATTATTTTCTGCTATTAATTTCATGTATTGGGTGAATTGTATTAAGATTTGTTTTGCGAAAATAACCATTTTATGCCAAGTACTCAAATAATAGAGAAAGGTTATATTTACATTTTATAAAGATCAAAAATGAACGACTTAATTAACAAACTGTACAAAAATAATACTGTAATTTACAAAGCATTATTGTTTTTGATCACGGTAATTGCTATAGTATATTTATTTCCTAAAGGTGGACAGTTTAAGTACGATTTTAGACAAGGAAAACCTTGGCAATATGACAATTTATATGCTCCTTTTGATTTTGCTATTCAAAAAACTACAGAAGAAATAGAAGAGGAAAAAAACGAACTTAAAAATAGTTCAAAAAAATATTTTGTAGTTGATACATCGATTAAAGAAGAGGTAACTCATTCATTTACGAACCAAGTTAAGAGTATTGACTCATTATCAACAAACGTAATTAGAGACTTAATTAGAGAAGGAGAGAAGCTTATAAATAAAATTTACGTATATGGTTTTTTAGATGACGCAAGCATTGATAAAGCAGATAGAGAAGACGTGATTGTTTTACGTAAAGGAAACTCCATTGATGATGTTCTGTTTTCAAGGTTAGTACAGTCAAAAGATATTTTAAGCTTTTTAAGAACAAATACAGAGGGACTTCAGTACTATAAACAACGCCTGTTAATAAACTATTTGTCAAATAATTTGCGCCCTAACGTAACCTATGATTATAAATACAGTGAAAAGGAGTTAAATGAACGTTTTCAAGGTATTTCTTATGCTAAAGGAAAGGTTTCAAAAGGAGAATTAATTATTTTAAAAGGAGACATTGTTGAAGGAAGGAAATATAATGTCTTAAAGTCGTATGAAGTAGCGTCAAGCTCTAGAATTTGGACAAAATCTAATTATTATTGGATTGTATTCGGATACACAATTTTAGTAGCCTTGGCATTGTTAATGTTATTATTATTTTTAGAAAGATATAGGTTTGAGACTTTTAATGATAACAATAAAGTAACCTTTATTTTCTTCAATATCTTTTTAATGATTTTTGTACAAACTATGGTGGTAAAATACAATTCTGGTTATTTGTACGTAGTTCCGTTAAGTATTTTACCAATTGTACTAAAAGCTTTTTTTGATGCCAGATTAGGTTTATTTACTCATGTACTTACCGTATTGTTGTTAGGATTTATTGTACCCAATAGTTTTGAGTTTATTTACTTACACATTATTGCAGGGATTGTAACTATATTAACGGTTTCTGAACTGTATAAAAGAGCAAGTTTATTTATGTCTATTGGACAAATTACGCTAATTTACATGGTTACTTATTTTGCCTTTTCTATTCTAAAAGAAGGGAATGCAGATAAGATAAATTGGATGTACTTTGGGTTATTTGCAGCAAATGGATTGTTGTCGTTCTTAGCAGTGTTTTTTATCTATTTTTATGAAAAGCTTTTCGGATTGGTTTCTGATGTAACATTATTAGAGCTTTCTAATACAAATTCAAAACTATTAAGAGATTTAAATGAAAAAGCTCCAGGAACGTTCCAACATTCAATGCAGGTGGCTAATTTAGCTGAAGCAGCAGCGAATGAAATAGGAGCGAACTCTATGTTAGTAAGAACAGGAGCTTTGTATCATGATATTGGTAAAATGGTAAAACCAATGTATTTTACCGAAAATCAATCCACGGGAGTTAATCCACATAATGATTTATTACCAGTAGATAGTGCACGTATTATTTTAGATCATGTAATTAACGGAATAGAAATAGCAAAAAAATATAAACTACCGGATAGAATTATAGACTTTATTCGTACACACCATGGAACAAGCGTTACCTATTACTTTTATAAACAAGAACAAGAAAATAATCCAGATGTTAATATTCAGAAGTTTCAATACCAAGGTCCAATTCCGTTTTCAAAAGAAACAGCTATTTTAATGATGTGTGATGCAGCAGAAGCTGCTTCTAAAAGTTTAAAAAATCCGACAGCACAATCGATAGATGTATTAATTGATAGGATTATAGACAAGCAAAAAAACGATAATCAGTTCATAAATTCAGATATTACTTTTAGAGAGATAGAAAAAATTAAAAAAATTATAAAGAATAAGTTAATGAATATCTATCACTTACGTGTTGAGTATCCAGAATAGGTAATTTTTTTAGTAAAAAAATTTGTAGAAACGTATATATAGTTATACATTTGCACTCGCAATTTTTAATTCACGTTTCGACAAGAATTAAGGAGAGGTGGCAGAGTGGTAATGCAGCAGCCTGCTAAGCTGTCATCCTTCGGGATGCCCGGGTTCGAATCCCGGTCTCTCCGCAAAAAGTTGTAGATGACACTAATCGGGGTGTAGCGTAGCCCGGTCATCGCGCCTGCTTTGGGAGCAGGAGGTCGCAGGTTCGAATCCTGCCACCCCGACAAACAATGGTCGCGTAGCTCAGCTGGATAGAGCATCTGCCTTCTAAGCAGACGGTCACAGGTTCGAATCCTGTCGCGATCACAATAAGCCTTACTAGTTTTAGTAAGGCTTTTTTGTTTTTGTAGGTTTTATAGTAGATACAGATTGTTTTCTTAAAATAGTAAAGACTTACTCCTTTTAATAATTATACTTATATCTTGTGAATTTGGTGTGTAATTAGGTGTACCACTTTTTATTTTTGGTGTACCATTTTTTCAGCAAAAAAATTGTATTACCCCCCCCAAAAAAAAAATATCAATGTATATAAAAGCCAAACTTTTTGTTTGTGATGAAGAAAGAGAATTACTTTCTACAAGTTTAAATTACAATAGACTTACTGATTGGAACGGTAAACCTACATCAGCCTTGATGGGAGGAGCTTTTACAGTTACCTATGAATCACAAATGTATGATGATACCTTTATTGAGTGGATTATAGCCGATAGAAAAGATAATAAAAGACCAGAAAAAAAGGGACAAATACTGTTAAAGTTAATGAAGAAGGAACTTCATTAATGTAAGTAAAACATGAGTTTGTTATGTGTTTAAATAGTTTATTAAGTGGTTGTTATGCGTTAATTTATCGTGCCTGGTTGTATTTTACTTTTTAAATTTAATACTTTGGAGTATAGCCATAGCTTCTTTAAGATTAATGTCATAAATATTTTTAAGAGAAGAATAATTGTAATTATAATATTCCTTATTATGTTCAAAATATACACTATATCTTTTATAGTTTTGTCCATTCCAATTTGATTCGGTAATAACAGTATAGATATCACCAAGTTGACTGTTTTTAACTAGTCTTACTTCAAGAGGTGTATTTGTTTCTTTTTTTTGAATTAAAGAAAATAATTCACTTAGTGTTGACGGCTTTTCTTTTAGTTGATATTGAAAAATAGAGACTAAATTATTAAAATGATTTTCTCCTTTTTTAAGAGGGGTATAACCTACATAACCATGATGTTTAATAGGTCTCCAATTGTTAGGTTTAACAATTGTAAAGTTCTGATTATTTATCCAATTCTGTGTTTCAATGTCAGTTTTAATTGTCTTGACTGAAGAGCAATTAAATAACGTTAAAATCAATAATAAAGAGATAATTTGTTTCATATAGTTTTGTCATATTAAGTGGTGTTTTTCTTTTCTTTGAAGCTATTAAATTAAGCAAGTATACGTCAAACTAAAAACAAAAAGTATAAAATTTATTGTTTTTATCTCGGCTCTTTGTTGTGAACAGTATTTTTATTTTTTAAGTTCAGTAAACCACCAAGTATAACACAAGACATACCAATTAAGTATGCTATGTAAAATGGCTCGTTAAAAAAGATTATTAAAAAAATTGATGATAAAACAGGTGTTAAAAAAACAAATGGCGCTATAAGAGAAGCTTCTCCAATTTTAAGAGCTTTAATCCAAAATATATACGAAAGACCATTTACTAAAAACCCATTAATTAGAATTGGTATAACAGTATTTAAATTAGGAATCTTAAATTCAGAATAAAGGTTCATTGATAGAAAAGAAGCGAAACTAGCTGTTAAAAAGTAAATGGTTAATAATAGTATATCATCCATTTTTATTTTTTTACTTAACACAGAAAACAATGCAAAAACAAATGCTCCTGTAAATACTATTAAGTCGATATTTATATTTTCAAATTTTAATTGTTCAAAATCCCCTTTTGTGAGAACTAAGAAAACACCTATAAACCCCAAGAGAATAGATATTGTTTTAAACATTGTTAGTTTTTCTTTCAAAAGAATGAGGGATAGTAAAACAATTAAAATAGGCCAAGAATATTGAACAATTAACACCTCCATTCCTGGTGCATTAGCATAACCAAAATATAATAATACATAATACAGATAGGTGCCTAAAAAACCTAAACAAATAGCTTGCAACCATTTGATTTTTGCAATATAATATAGTTTTTGAAGGCTTTTTTTATAAAGGGTAATACCAAAAAAAAACAGTAAAGAAGATAGACTTGACCAAAAAAGAAATTGATGGTTATCTAATTCATTTTGTCCTAATTTAGATACAACAGGTATCAATGCCCATAAAAATACACAGACTATAATATAGATGAAAGATTTATTCATAGAAGTTTACTTTTATTAGAGTGCACAAACTTCTATTTTCTAATTATAATCTAATAGGACTATTTAGGATTAGTATGGTACTATTTGGAATTCAAATTTAATTTAGAAAATTTTCTATAAGTTATAGGTGTTTTTTCAAAGTGTTTTTTAAACGCTTTTATAAAATAAGAGCTTTCAGAGTAACCAAGTTCTCCTACAATTTCTTTAACACTTAAGTTACTGTAACGTAACATTCTTGCTGCTTCATTTAATATATAGGTTTCTAGAAATTTAGCTGATGTTAGCCCAGTATTCTTTTTAAGTATTTGATTCAGTTTTTTTTGAGAAGTAGCCAATTGCCTAATATAGAAAGCCAATTTTTTTTGTTCTTTATATTGTGTTCTAACCAATTGTACAAATTGTTCTAATATTTTCACATCATTATCCAAGTCTTCTATTTCTGTAAAGCTTTTAAATCCCTTTATTTTAGTGAGTAGTATATGTAAATAATCCTGTAAAATTGTGATAGTACTGTTTTGGTTCTTATTAAAATAATGATTTAAAAGATTGAATTCATTATTAAATATTTTAATTTCTTCACTCGGTATTTTGACATAAGCTTGATTAATGTTGTGAAACAGTAGAGTAGATTTATTCTGAAAACGGTCTAATAAACTATCGCAAAAACTAACAACATAACCTTGAACATCTTTGTTATATGTTATTTTGTGTAAATAATAAGGTGCTAAAAGAAAAATAGTTCCACCTGTAAAAATATACTTTTTATCCTCTATTACATGAACTCCAGAACCACTTTCAATCCAGACAATTTGATAAAAAATATGTCGATGTAATGATGTTCCATCATTATTTAAGGTTTGGTATCTACCATCAATAATTTTGTCTATTATAATTTTTTTATCATACTTTTTAAGTAATTTTTCAAACTCTTTTTTTATCATTAAATAATCTTTTATAATTGTGCACAACGATCTCAGCTATGGTTAGTGCGGGATTGAAAAACGATTAATTTTTGATTAAGCACTTAGCCAAAACTTCTTACTTTTTTATTTTTAAAGCCAAATTTAAAAATTTTGGAGTCTTAGTAAATAAGCACAACCTTTTCGGTTTAGTACTTGTTAGGTATGTTTTATACACCCTGTTGTATACAGTAATTTTTAACAGCAATCCCAGTAAAAATAGGCTTTTGAAAAATTCTTTTTAATTAGATTCTCTTCGCTTATAAAAACATGTCCAAGTCCACTGTCTCCAAACATTATATGGTCATCGACATCTATTTGTAAAACTTGTATATCATTTTTTTGGTCAACATTGTAATCTCTTGGGTCAGACTGAGTAAATTCCGCATACCCTCCAATTTTATGTCCCATTGCATTAAAATATTCTCCAAATAATTTCTCTTGTTCCTCATTCAAACTTTCATTAAAATCCCAATAGTCACCTCCATCAAAAAGATAATCGAATTGAGAATCCTCTGAACCTCCTTTATCAATTCCTTTTTCAAATGACAGTTGATGAAGTTTATAAACAGGCATTTCATCATAATCCTTTTCGTTAATGAACGAAAAATCGCTTATAGGCTCTTTACTTAGCTCTTCAAGTGAATGATAAATGATAGCATAATCTTCTTCATACCAATCCGTTGCTGATAAGAATAGTTGAAGAATTCCGTTTGCAGGGAAAGGTGTAATTTGTGTAATTTGTTCAAAATTCAGTTGAGCAACCATTACCATAGGTTTTCCATTTCCATCTTTTGGATATTCTTTATCTCTTGAAGAATGGACTTCCTAGAAATTTGCTGTCTTTCAAATCTAAATTATCTTCAAGAAGCTTTTCTTCTCTTGGCTTTGCATTTATGCGCACGAATTCTCGTTCGTACTTTTTTAAATCGAACTCAAATTTCTTTATAAAGTCAGGAATCATTGATGTTTCTTTTATTGTGCACAACGGTCTCGGCTATGATTTCGTTGTGGAATCAAACGGCTGGATTATTCCGCCGAAATCCAGCCGTTTGATTTATACTTTTATTTTGGTGTGGCACAAAACCACAATGAATTATAGCCATTGTTAGCTGTAGTACTTTTTTATTCAGGTAAATGGAATGCCAAAACACCTAAATTAATTTCTCTATTTCTATCTCCATTGAGGTGAAAAATATAATTCCACCAAGTCTCACCATTTTGCTTTTCAGTTCGAACGTAATTTGGATGAGTTTCGGTTATTTCCGAAATCGTTGATATCACGTTACTCATATCTTTGTTTTTTACAAATATTACTACAGATGTTTTAGAATTGCGAAATGTCAGATAACCTAACAATTGGTCAATAGTCTCAAGATAAAGTTTTTGTCCACCCCAAAACTTGCATTCTGCCACAAAAACAACATCACTATCATAGCGAATTAAAATATCAGTTTTTCCTGTTTTATTAAAAGTTTCTCCACTTGCACTTCCAAGTTCGAAATTTGGGTCAAGAAACAACAATATGTGGTCTCTTAAATCTTCTTCGCCTTTTCCCGCATAAGTTGATGTCATTCTCTCAAAGTTCTTTCCTACGTCATATATTATTTTTAATATTTCCTCGTAGTTTTCAATTGAAAGAGTAGATTCAGGCTTAAATTCTTTTTCGTATACTTTTGGTTCTATTCGGATTTTCTTTCTTAATTCGGGTTTGGGTACGACAAAAGTTTCTGCAACATTTTCCTTTTTCTTTAGTGGAACACCTAAAGAAGAGAGCAAATCATTTTTTGAGAGTAGCTTTTGTTTACGTTCTTTAATTTTCCCTAATGCGAAATCCAAAATTTCATTGTTGAAATTTTCGCAGTCTTTCTTTACTATGTTATAGTCCGACAATATATATCGTTTGCTATCCTCAAATTCCTTTTTGATTTTTTCAGGGTCGTTATTGAAATTTATTATTTCAGTTGTTATACTGTCAGATGTTACACCAACTTCAATGCTACCTGAAATTGAAAATGAGCTTACACCTTGATTTGCCAAAATGTAAATATCACCAGTATAAGGAATGTGATATACGATGACATCCCGTTTATATTTTTTTCCACTGTAAACATCATAGTTACCTGGAAACCTTTCGGCAGGAATATTTTTTTCGTAGCTCTCAACATATACATTTTCAAAATCCAATTCAGGAAAATCAATTAAATGGTCTTGAATTAGAAATTCGGCAAATTCTATTTCACTTACATTTAAAATATAATCTTCTGATTTTTTATTTATTTGATTTTTAATTGTGCGCGCTGAATTGCCAAAAACGTTCTTTAAGCTTCCCTCTCTGTATAATTTTATTCTATTTCCTCGATGCATTGTTTTGTATTACAGCTAACGTATTTGTGTATGATTTTTTGCGGGAAAAAGACGCGAGTCGTTTTCCGTTATTGTGGAAAGATAATTAATAAGATTGAATTTCCGGTGAGGAAATTCAGCCGCAATTAATTATACACCTTGTTGTATGTTGTTTAATTCAGAGTGAATCTCATTGATATTAATTTCTTTATTCTCATGTCCGGCAGAGGAGATTTTAATTTTCGAATAATTGTCAGATATCCAAAAATAGTTCTCAAGCGAAAACCAAGGAACAGGCATATATCTGATATTAGAAACTCTGAATTCTTTAAAATTCATAACAGTCTCAGTCTTTTTTATTGAAGGTCTTATGTGACTTATAATAATTTTTCCATTCTCATGGTCAAGAGAAATTCTCTCCAAGTGGTTTCTATAATTATGTTTTAGAGATTGGAATAATTTTAATATCGCGAAGATTAATATAAAAATCAATACTCGATTAATATTTGGTTTTGTCCAGGTCAAAATAGATATTAATAAACTAAATATTACAGCTGAGATAATAGCGTTAATAAATATGTCTTTCAATATTCTATTTGCTGCAATTTTTGTTATATAATTTTCAAATAGTGTTTTCATAGAAATTACATACAACTAGTTTATATGCGTAATAAAATTACTTATATATTCCTTTTACGGTAGGATATGCGGAACTTTTAGCAATTTTATTAACACTTTCAAATATAAAGAAATAAGATAAAAAAGTGCAAATTTTTTATCGGGATTACAAACGAAGTCTAATAGGGGTGTCTTTCCTCTTGAGTAATAGGAGGAACTTTAACCAAGTTGACACACTTTATTGAATACTCCCATAACACGGGTCGCTAATATCACGGCACGGTTCGCTAATATCACGGCATGCTCCGCAGACACCGCGGCACGGTTCGCTAATATCACGGCATGCTCCGCAGACACCGCGGCACGGTTCGCTAATATCACGGCATGCTCCGAAGATACCGCGGCACGGTTCGCTGACATCACGGCGTGCTCCGCAGACACCGCGGCATGGGTCGCTGATATCACGGCATGCTCCGAAGACACCACGGCAAGGGTCGCTAATATCACGGCATGCTCCGCAGACACTACGGCACGGGTCGCTAATATCACGGCATGCTCCGCAGACACCACGGCATGGGTCGCTAATATCACGGCATGCTCCGAAGACACCGCGGCATGGGTCGCTGATATCACGGCATGCTCCGAAGACACTACGGCACGGGTCGCTAATATCACGGCATGCTCCGTTAACACCACGGCACGGGTCGCTGATATCACGGCGTGCTCCGTTAACACTACGGCATGGAGCGCTAATACTACGGCAATAGATAAATTAATAGCACTCGTAAAAAAGCTGACAGCGGTGCTAGCCGTAGCCTTAAATCCCAACAGATTTCATAAAAGCTCTCGGAGAAAACATTAAAAGAGCTTAAGAAAAAGCTACAAACCAATGCTTAAAAGTAGAATTTTGTTAGTTGTAGTATGAGTAAGCAGGTGTAAACAGTATTGGTTTTTACTATTAAAGATTACTTGAAAGTATCATCTCGATTGAAAAGAGGAATCTTATTAAAGTGAGTAACTCCTATTGTTGAGATGTCTCATCACTCATACTTTATACTATCGACATAAACCCTATTGATTTTAGTTAATTTATAAAACTCAGGTTAGACCAAAATTTTATCAAAGGTATAGACCATTTTTGCTAATTTCGCCGCTTAAAATTATTTATATGATTACGGTAGATCAATTAACGGTTGAGTTTAGTGGTAACACCCTGTTTAGTGACGTTTCGTTTGTAATAAACGAAAACGATAAAATTGCTTTAATGGGTAAAAATGGGGCTGGAAAATCCACCATGATGAAAATTATAGCAGGAGTTTCTAAACCCACTAAAGGTGGCGTTCGTAGTCCGAAAGATACCGTAATCGCTTACTTACCTCAGCACTTGTTAATGGAAGACAACTGCACGGTAAAAGAAGAAGCATCCAAAGCATTTGCATCTATTTTTGCCATGAAAGCCGAAATGGACGACCTCAACAAACAATTAGAAACTCGTACCGATTACGAATCGGATGATTATATGAAAATCATTGAGCGTGTATCGGATTTAGGGGAGAAGTACTACGCGTTAGAAGAAATAAACTACGAAGCAGAGGTAGAAAAAGCTTTAAAAGGGTTAGGATTTAAACAAGAAGATTTTGAAAGAGCAACCTCAGAGTTTAGTGGAGGTTGGCGTATGCGTATAGAGCTGGCGAAAATCTTACTGCAAAAACCCGACTTAATTTTGTTAGATGAGCCTACCAACCACGTAGATATTGAATCAGTAATTTGGTTGGAAAACTTTTTATTAAACAAAGCCAAGGCAGTAGTAGTAATTTCGCACGATAAAGCGTTTATCGATAATATTACCAACCGTACCATTGAGGTAACGATGGGGACTATTCACGATTACAAAGCGAATTATTCGCACTATTTAGAGTTGCGTAAAGAACGTCGTGCACATCAGTTAAAAGCTTATCAAGAGCAACAAAAGTTTATTGCTGATACCAAGGCGTTTATAGAGCGTTTTAAAGGAACGTATTCAAAAACGAATCAAGTAGCTTCACGTGAACGAATGTTAGAAAAATTAGTTCCTGTAGAAATAGATGAGGTAGATACTTCAGCCTTAAAATTACGTTTTCCACCGTCACCACGTTCGGGAGATTATCCTGTAAAAGTGGAAGGATTGACGAAGCAATACGGAGACTTAACAGTATTTAAAGACGCAAGTTTCTCCATAGCACGTGGAGAAAAAGTATCGTTTGTAGGAAGAAACGGAGAAGGAAAATCGACCATGATTAAAGCAATTATGGGAGAAATTGATTTTGAAGGTGAATGCGGGTTAGGACACAATGCTAAAGTGGGATATTTTGCACAGAATCAAGCATCATTGTTAGATCCTGAATTAACAATTTTCCAAACCGTAGATGAGGTTGCTGAAGGAGATATCCGAACGCAAATCAAAAATATATTAGGACGTTTTATGTTCTCGGGAGATGATTTAGAAAAGAAAGTAAAAGTACTTTCTGGAGGAGAGAAAACCCGTTTAGCAATGGTAAAGTTGTTGTTAGAGCCGGTAAACGTATTGATATTAGATGAACCTACAAACCACTTAGATTTAAAATCAAAAGAGGTAATCAAAGAAGCCTTATTACACTTCGACGGAACGTTGATTTTAGTATCACACGACCGTGATTTCTTACAAGGATTATCTCAAAAAGTATTTGAGTTTAAAGACCAACGTGTCATAGAACACTTTGAAACGATTGATGCGTTTTTAGAGCGTAATAATATCAAAGCGTTAAAGGAGATTGACCTGTAAAAAACGTCATTGCGAGTGGAACGAAGCAATCTGTATATCGTGTACCGAGTAAAAGATAGCCAAGTCGTTCATTTCGACTTCGCTCAATGAGCCTCCTTACTATGACGTCTCGATTACTGTCATTTCGAGTGATAACGAGAAATCTTATTCATGTGAGTAACTCCCATTGTTGAGATTTCTCGTCGCTCATAAAATCGCTCTGTCGAAATGACGTCTAAGTTATCGTCATTGCGAGTGTAACGAAGCAATCTGTTAGTCGATGGAGGGATTACTTCAGTCGTACCTCCTTCGTAATGACGAGTAGAGGGAGCGGTTAGTTCACTCCACAACACTTTTTATACTTCACTCCACTATCACAAGGACAAGGATCGTTTCTGGAAATATCAAGGCGTTTTAAATGCAGGTTCATGTCGTCCATATCTTGTTTAAAGATTTGCTCTAGCAACGCATAAAGCTCAGGATGTTTTCTAGCTAATAACTTCGGACGCTCAAAAAAGTATTCACTAGCTACTGAGAAAAATTCTGCTTTGTTAGTTCCGCCATACGGATTGATATCAGAAGCGTCGTTATATATTTCTTCAATCTTTTTGTTGATTAAGTCTACCCACGGAATACTGTATTGCTTTTCTAATAATACATGCGGAACTCCGTCAATATTACCATCTAGTTTATCAATTAAATGTACAAACTCATGGATGGCAGTATTCTTTTTATCAGTTTCATTTTCAAAACCTAGATGTAAAGCAGGTTTCGATAAAACCATTTTTCCTTCTAAATATCCGTTACCTACCATTCCTAAAATTCTTCGGTTGTCTCCTTCGGTTTCAAAATGCTCGTTAAACATAGCAGGATATAAAATGATTTCTTTGATGTTAGGATAGCGCCATTCAGGAAAATTAAAAATAGGAATTACAGCACTAGAAGCTATCAGAAGTTTGTCCGTAATCGTAACTGTAACATCAACACCAATAACTTCATGATTTAACATGAATTCAAAAACTTTGAATTCAAACAATTCTTTTTCATCAGGAGTGAGTGCGTTGTAAAAAGCGACTTTTTTAGTTAAAATAACTTTCCATTTGTTTGGAAAAGGAGTTGTAGGTTGTTTCCACTTTGGTGTTGAGGTGCTTTTTTTGAATACAAGAAAAATACCTACGAGTATAATTATAGATAAATAAGTCATTTAAAATAGCATTGAGACTACTAGTAATTTTTTTTTCAAATATATAAAAATAGGGTAGAGTACAAGCGTCATTGCGAATGGAATGAAGCAATCTGTATATCGTGTACCGAGTAAAAGATAGCCACGTTGTTCATTTCGACTTCGCTCAATGAGCCTCCTCGCTATGACGTTTAGGTATGGTCATTCTAATTAACTTAACGTCATTCCAAACGGATGTGAGGAATCTCATGAAGAGAGTAACTTCTATTCTCAAGATCTCTCACATTCCGCGTTGCTTCAGTTCGAGATGACGGTATGTTTCGTCATTGCGAGTAGAACGAAGCAATCTGCTAGTTGATGGAGAGATTACTTCAGTCGTAACCTCCTTCGTAATGACGTTTTATTTATAATTATTGTGAGGGAAACGAAACAATCTTCTTTAGTAATAATATTTAAGTTTCTGTTTTTGAGTGTTTTGTAGTTTAATATTGATTTTATTGAGTGTTTGTTAAAAATCAACTCTTTATTTTGTGTAAATGTTAAATTTTATATTGTTTTGTTGTATTGTTTGTAAATGAATTTCGAAATGTATACATTGGCAATGAGATTTTAGTTCTATAACTTAAATCTTAATTTTATAAAGTAGTAACCTTAAATTCCCCAATAATATGACTACAAAAACAGGTTTTATAACTGTAGCAAAAGAACAGATCAAGTTCTTAAAATTTCCAAAAGAAGAGGTGTTAAACAAAAAGAAAGCAATAGTAAATCGTATTTTAGATTTACAGCGGGCTTTGTCTTTAGGAAATTTAGAAAGAGAAAAGGTAAAAATATTTTTTATGGATGTGGATGGTTTAAAGAGAGTAGAAACAACCGTTTGGGGTATTACTGATGCCTCGGTAATTTTAAAAGAATCTACTATTATTCCATTAGAAAGAATTGTAAGAGTTGCATAAATAAAAAAGACCTCGAAATTTCGAGGTCTTTTTTATAGGTGTTATATTTATTAAGCTTCTGCTTCCATATAATCTTCAATAGGATTACAAGAACAAATTAAATTACGGTCACCAAAAGCATCGTCTACACGGCGTACTGAAGGCCAAAACTTATTGTCTGCAATATAATCTAAAGGAAATGCTGCTTGTTTACGAGAGTATGGTAAATCCCACTCATCAGCAGTTAACATTTCTTGCGTATGTGGTGCATTTTTAAGCGGGTTGTTAGGATTTTCTTTACTCGCTTCGGCAATCTCTTTTCTAATAGAGATTAACGCATCACAAAAACGGTCTAATTCAGCGACACCTTCCGATTCGGTTGGCTCTACCATAATTGTACCCGCTACAGGGAAAGATACCGTAGGCGCGTGGAATCCGTAGTCCATTAAACGTTTCGCAATATCAGTAACTTCAATTCCGTTTTGTTTAAACTCACGACAGTCTAAAATCATTTCGTGAGCAGCACGGTTCATTTCACCAGTATATAAAGTGCTATAATGTCCGCTTAAACGCTCTTTAATATAGTTTGCGTTTAAAATAGCGTTCTTAGTAGAGTTTGTTAACCCGTCAGCACCTAACATGGTAATGTATCCGTAAGAGATTAAACATACCAATGCAGAACCCCAAGGAGCTGCTGAAATAGCCGTAATGGCATTGTTACCACCAGTTGCTATTACAGGGTTGGTAGGCAAAAATGGAACTAATTGAGGAGCCACACAAATTGGTCCAACACCTGGTCCACCACCACCGTGAGGAATCGCAAATGTTTTATGTAGGTTTAAGTGACAAACATCGGCACCAATAGTTGCAGGATTTGTTAATCCTACCTGTGCGTTCATGTTTGCACCATCCATATATACTTGTCCACCATTATCGTGAATAATTTGCGTAATTTCTTTAATAGCCTTTTCAAATACTCCGTGAGTAGATGGGTAGGTTACCATTAAAGCAGCTAAATTATCAGCGTGTTTTTCAGCTTTAGCACGTAAATCTTCTACATCGATGTTTCCTCTTTCGTCAGTTTTGGTAACCACCACTTTCATACCCGCCATAACAGCAGATGCAGGGTTCGTTCCGTGAGCAGATGCAGGAATTAAACAGATGTTTCTGTGGGTATCTCCATTTGCTTCGTGATAGGCTCTAATAGTCATTAATCCGGCAAATTCACCTTGCGCACCAGAGTTAGGTTGTAAAGAAGTACCTGCAAAACCAGTAATCACATTTAATTGGTTTTCAAGGTTGCTTAACATGATTTGGTATCCTTCCGCTTGGTTTAATGGAGCAAATGGGTGAATATTTCCCCATTGAGGATTACTCAATGGTAACATTTCAGAAGCAGCATTTAACTTCATGGTACAAGACCCTAAAGAAATCATTGAGTGATTTAATGCTAAATCTTTACGTTCTAATTTTTTGATATAACGCATCATATCAGTTTCTGATTGATACGTGTTAAATATTTCGTTATCTAAGAAAGAAGTAGCTCTTTTTACGTCTGCAGGAATTACATCTGTTGAAGTAAATTCAGTAACTAAAATATCTTTGATATTGAATGCTTGTTCAAAACAATCAACAATTTCATTGATTTCCTTTAAACCTACTGTTTCGTTTACAGAGATTGAAACATGCTCTGCATCGATGTAGTTAAAGTTGATTCCGTTTGCTTCTGCTACTGGACGTAACTTGTCAGCTTCAACTTCCACTAAAATAGTATCGAAATAAGCACTGTTTTTTTGTTTGAAACCTAAATCGTTTAAGGCTTTTGCTAGGGTTGTAGTGCTTGTGTGTACACGATCTGCAATGTATTGCAAACCATCTTTACCGTGGTATACAGCATACATACCAGCCATAACCGCTAATAATACCTGTGCAGTACAAATGTTTGAAGTTGCTTTTTCACGTTTAATGTGTTGCTCACGCGTTTGTAATGCCATACGTAACGCACGACCACCATCAACATCTTTGGTAACTCCAATAATACGACCAGGTATACTACGCTTGTAAGCTTCTTTAGTAGCAAAATATCCAGCGTGAGGTCCTCCATATCCTAAAGGAATACCAAAACGTTGTGTAGTACCTACGACAACGTCAGCACCAAATTCAGCAGGAGCTTTTAACTTTACTAATGATAAAATATCAGCAGCAACCGCTACTTTGATATTATTTGCGTTACAGTTAGCAACGAAATCGGTATAATCATATACTTGTCCGTGCTTACCAGGATATTGTACGATAGCGCCAAAGAACTCTTCTGAAAAATCAAATTCTTCGTGGTTACCAACAACTAATTCAATTCCGATAGGAATAGCACGTGTTTGTAATACCGATAAGGTTTGTGGTAAAATTTCTTCTGAAACAAAGAACTTGTTTACGCTTGCTTTTTTTTGTGCTCTTTCACGAACATCAAATAATAAAGCCATGGCTTCTGCAGCTGCAGTACTTTCATCTAATAATGAAGCGTTAGCTAATTCCATTCCTGTTAAATCACAAATCATAGTTTGGTAATTTAACAAGGCTTCTAAACGTCCTTGTGCTATTTCAGCTTGGTAAGGGGTATACGCAGTATACCATCCTGGGTTTTCTAAAATATTACGTTGGATAACACTAGGTAAAATAGCTTCGTGATATCCTAAACCTATATAGCTTTTAAAAACTTTGTTTTTTGCACCTAATTCGTTAATGTGATTTAGGTATTCATATTCGCTCATTGCAGGGGCTAAATCAAGCTCTTTTTGTAAACGAATATCGTCGGGAATAGTTTCATAAATCAATTGGTCTAAATTCTCAATGCCAATTGTTTGAAGCATTTGATCCTGATCTTTAACACGAGGACCTATATGCCTAAGTTGAAATGAATTTGTGTTCATTATTGTGTTGTTGTTTTTCGTGCCTCAAAAATAGTGAAATTGGTTGATTTGATACTACATATTTTTTTGTTAAAAACAATATTTTATTAACCAAAACAGCTGGTTATAAACAGAAAAGTTATTTTTGTTAGATGAACCTTTTTAAAAAAGTACTTGATTTTTATATAAATTCTAGTATCCATGTAGCCTTATCGGTGATTTCTTTGTTTATAATTACGGAATTATACTTTGGTTTTTCGTATGATGAATCACTCGGTTTTTTTGTGTTTTTTGCCACAATTACTGGGTATAATTTTGTTAAATATGCAGGAGTAGCGAAACTCCATCATCGAAGTTTGACTAAAAACTTGCAAATCATTCAAATATTTTCGTTGATTTGTTTCTTGCTAATGTGTTATTATGCATGGTTACTACCTTTAAGAACTTTATTGTTTTTCGTGCCTTTAGGGGTTTTAACTTTTTTATATGCAGTACCTTTTTTAAGTGGATTTCAAAAAAACTTACGAAGTGTTGGCTATTTAAAAATAATAGTAGTGGCCTTGGTATGGGCAGTAACTACGGTGTTATTGCCAATATATGCTAGTGAAATTTCTTTCACAACTGAGGTTTACTTGTGTGTAATACAGCGTTTTTTGTTGGTAATAATATTAATCCTTCCTTTTGATATTAGAGATGTGCAATACGATGCTATTTCTTTACAAACAATTCCTAAAAAAATAGGTTTAGAAAACACTAAAAAGTTTGGGGTTGTTTTGCTTGGGGTGTGTTTGGTGTTGGAGTTTATGATTAGTCCGAATACTCAATACCGTACAGCTTTTTTATTGGTGTTTTCCGTATTGTTAATTTTATTGATGAGAGCAAGAGTAAATCAGTCTAAATACTACAGTTCTTTTTGGGTTGAGGCAATTCCCATTTTTTGGTTGTTATTTTTGTTAGTTTAAGATTGAAGCTTTTAGCAGGTATTGAAACTTGAAAAGTAATAGCTTGTAAGCAGCGTGTTTTTTATAGTTAAAAACTGAAACTAAAGGGTTTTGTAATATGTGTTTTTAAGAAAACCTTTGTACATTCGTTGGCTTAACAACACAACAACAAAAACACAAATTAAGTAACATGAATTTAGTAAAACGAAATTTCGTTTTCGATTTCGATAGTACACTTACCAGTGTGGAAGCATTAGATGTTTTAGCCGAAATCACCTTAAATGGGAGTCCGAAAAAAGATGAGATTATTCAAGAGGTAATCCATATCACTAATCAAGGAGTTGATGGAGATATTTCTTTTACTGAGTCCTTAGAAAAACGTATTCAGTTATTAAGTGCAAAAAAGTCTGATTTACCTTTATTAATAGAGGAGCTAAAGCAAAAAGTATCTCCTTCTATAGAGAGAAATAAAGAGTTTTTTGAAAGTTTTTCTGATGATATTTATGTGATTTCAGCAGGCTTTAAAGAATTTATCGACCCAATCGTTGCCGAGTATAACATTCCGTCGGAAAGAGTATTCGCAAATACTTTTGAGTTTGACAAAGATGGAGTTATTGTTGGATTTGATACCCAAAATCCATTATCTAAGCACAACGGAAAGATAGATTGTTTAAAATCCTTAAATTTAGAAGGTGAAGTACAAGTAATTGGAGATGGCTATAGTGATGCTGTAACTAAAGAAGCTGGTGTTGCTGATACTTTTTTTGCTTATACAGAAAATGTGTCGAGAGATAAGACAATCGCAAATGCCGACCATATTACCCCAAATTTAGATGAATTTTTATACGTTAACAAATTGCCTAGAAACCTATCATACCCAAAGAACAGAATTAAAATATTATTATTAGAAAACGTGCACCCTGATGCTTTTACAAAGTTGACAGGTGATGGATTTTCTGTAGAAACTGTTTCAAGAAGTTTATCGGAAGATGAATTGATTGAAAAATTAAAAGATGTTCATGTGTTAGGAATCCGTTCTAAAACACAAGTAACTCGTAAAGTAATTGAAGCTGCTGAAAAGTTAATGGTGGTTTCTGCTTTTTGTATTGGAACGAAGCAAATCGATTTAGAAGCATGTAAAGAAAATGGAGTAGTAGTTTTTAATGCACCATATAGTAACACTCGTTCGGTAGTAGAATTAGCAATTGGAGAAATCATTATGTTGATGCGTAGTGTGTTTCAAAGAAGTACAGAAATTCACAACGGTCAATGGAATAAAACAGCACAAGGTTCAAGAGAGGTGCGTGGTAAAAAGTTAGGAATTGTTGGATACGGAAACATAGGAAAACAATTATCTGTATTGGCAGAAGCTTTAGGAATGGACGTGTACTATTATGATGTTGAAGATAAATTAGCTTTAGGGAACGCAACAAGATTAGATACATTAAAAGAGTTGTTGAATATTTCTGATGTGGTAACCTTGCATGTAGATGATAATTCAGCAAACAAAAACTATATAGGAAAGGAAGAGTTAGCTGAAATGAAAGATGGAGCGCATTTGGTAAACCTTTCTCGCGGATTTGTAGTAGATATTGAAGCATTGGTGGATGCGTTGAAATCAGGTAAACTTGCAGGTGCTGCTGTAGATGTGTATCCTGAAGAGCCAAGAAAAAATGGTGAGTTTTATACTGAGTTAAAAGGATTAGATAATGTGATTTTAACTCCACATGTGGGAGGTAGTACAGAAGAAGCTCAAAGAGATATTGCTGATTTTGTTCCGAACAAAATTATGGCGTATATCAATTCAGGGAATACGGTTGATGCGGTTAATTTCCCAAATATTCGTTTACCTAAGCATAAAAATGCACATCGTTTTTTACATATTCATAAAAATGTACCTGGAATAATGGCAAAGATTAATAAGGTATTAGCAAAATATGAATTGAATATTACAGGACAATATCTTTCTACAGATGAAAAAGTAGGGTATGTAATTACTGATGTTGATAAAGAATATAATCAAGAAGTAATAACAAAGCTTAAAAAAGTTGAAGGAACAATTAAATTTAGAGTACTGTATTAAAAACGTATTCTATGTAATTTTTACTATTCGAGGTTTGCAGTAAAATGTAGACCTTGTTTTTGTTTATAGTTATTTCTTTAAGGTGGAAAAGTAAACCCAAGCAATAAAAAAGAGTTGTAATGGGATTCTAAACCACAAATAAGAAAGTCCTTTTCCGTTATAAGTTCCCGTTTGATAATTCAAGTTTTCTAAACTAGCTTTTATGTTTGCAGGGACCATAAGTAGTAAGAAAAAGATAAGAATCCAAGCAGTTGTTTTCTGGTAAACAGGTAATAATAAGCCTATAGCTAATATAATTTCTAAAATTCCTGTTGCTAATACTAAAGTTGGCTTTAAAGGAATAAAGTTTGGAATCATTTTACTCATGCCATCAGTAAATAGAAAATGCCCTAATGCAGTAAACAATAGCATAGTGCACATGGCTATTCTGGCAGAAATCAGGTAGTTAATGTTTTTTGAAATAAGTCTTTGTATTCCTATAGAAACTATAAAAGTTAGAAGTAAAATAAATAATGGTTTCATTGCCTAAAAAGTTTTATCCAAAATTGAAGAAACTTTAAGAAGGAGTCAATGAACTTGGGTTAATAAATTCGTTTTCTAATTCTACTCAGTGCTTGTGGAGTTATTCCAATATAAGATGCTATGTATTTTAATGGAATGTGTTGGATTAATTCAGGCCTTTCTTGAAAAAGGTTGAGGTATCTTTCTTCAGGTGTATTGTTTAAAAGAGAAAGTTCTCGTTTCGATTTTAGTAAAAATAAATTCTCCGCGTTTTTCCTTCCTACTTCATTGCCAATGGAGGTGTTTTGATAAATGTCTTCTAAATCATTAAAAGATAATCTCCATAAAATAGTAGGGGTTAACGTTTCAATACTATATTCAGAAGGAGTTTGTGCTAAAAAAGAGTCATAAGCACTGATAAAGCTGTTTTTAAAAACAAAACCAAATGTTACATCATTTTCAATTTTAGGAATGAATAACCTTAAAATTCCTGTTTCAACAAAAGAAAGATAGTTTTCAGTGGTTCCTTTGGTTAATACAATTTCTTTCTTCTGAAGTGTCACTTTTTGGAGTTTAGAGCAAAAATAGTTTGAATCCTTTTCAGAGATGTCAGCAAAAGATTGCAAGAGTGTTTTTATTTGTTCCATAATTTTATAAACTATCAAAGTCACTTAAATTCTGTTCTATGATATTGGCTCCTTTCTGTAAAATTTGAATATAACTTGTTACGTTCTCCATTTTAAACCTACTTAAAGGTCCAGAAGCACTGATTCCAGCAATCACTTTTCCTTTGTTATTATAAATTGGAATAGCAATACATACCAAGCCTAATTCTGATTCTTCTATGTCTAATGCAAATTTTTGTTGTTGAATTAGTAGTAATTCTTCTTTGAATTTTGAAATAGAGGTGATGGTGTTTTTGGTAAAAGGTCTTAGAGTAACCGAATCTAGAAAGTATTCTTGTGCTTCTGGTGAAGCAAAAGCTAGTAATAATTTTCCAATAGCACTTCCATTAATGGGAGCATAAGAACCTATAGAAGTACTTATTTTTAGTCCTTGTAAACTATCAGCTTTATTAATGTGTAGCACTTGCTGTTCTTTTAAAATGCCCAATAAAACCGTTTCTTGAATTTCTAAAGCTACCTTTTGTATAGGTTCATTAGTTAAATTTCTTAGTGATTTATATATAGAAACACGATTGCCCAACTCAAATAACTTGCTCCCTAGCTGGTATTTTTCATTCTCGTTTTGCAGTACAACATTCAACGAAACTAAAGTACTTAGTAATCGGTATACCGTACTCTTGTTATAGCCAGTTTTAGCAGCCAGTTCTCTAACGCCCCATTCTTTTTTGTCATTGCTAAAAGCATCTAAAACAGCAAACGCTTTGATGATAGATTGGTTTAAATTTTTAGAACCTGTATTCATTTTCTTAAAAAAATATTGACTAATATAATAAAAATGGGTAAGTTTATAAAACACCGTTTTAACATGTGAAACGCTTTAAGTTTTATTTTGAGATTAAAATAAAGTATCTTTAGTGTTTTGAAATGGTTTTTAGAAATAAAGATAAGTATGTACAAACCAACACTTGATTACGCACAGCAACAAGATAAAGAAGATAAATTAGCACACTTAAGAGCACAATTTCATATTCCTAAAGATGCAAAAGGGAATGATTGGTTGTATTTTACAGGAAACTCTCTTGGGTTGCAACCAAAACAAACACAACAATACATTCAACAAGAATTAGACGATTGGGCAAAATATGGAGTAGAAGGGCATTTTGAAGCTCGAAATCCATGGATGCCATATCACGAATTTTTGACAAATTCGATGGCAAAAATAGTGGGAGCTAAACCATTAGAAGTGGTAGTGATGAATACGTTAACGACCAACTTACATTTGTTAATGGTGTCGTTTTATCAACCAACTAAAACAAAGTATAAAATTGTTATAGAGAGTGATGCTTTTCCTTCGGATAGGTACGCGGTACAATCGCAATTAAAATTCCATGGATTTGATACAGAAGAAGGATTGATAGAATGGAAACCTCGTGAAGGAGAAGAATTATTACGTATTGAAGATCTTGAGAAAATAGTAGATGAACAAGGTGATGAAATAGCCTTGTTGTTGATTGGAGGAGTGAACTATTATACAGGACAGTATTTAGATATCAAACGTATTGCAGAAATAGGACATGCTAAAAACTGTATGGTAGGTATAGATTTAGCTCATGGTGCAGGAAATATTTCTCCAAAATTGCACGATAGCGGAGTTGATTTCGCGGCTTGGTGTACCTATAAGTATTTAAATTCGGGTCCTGGAAGTTTAGGAGGCCTATTTGTACATGAAAAACATGCACACAATAAAGACTTACCGCGTTTTGCAGGATGGTGGAACCATAACAAAGAAACTCGTTTTAACATGCGTCAACCATTTGATGTAATGGAGGGAGGAGAAGGTTGGCAGTTGAGTAATCCTCCTATTTTATCAATGGCAGCAATTAGAGCTTCATTAGATATGTTTGAAGAGGTAGGAATGGAAGCGTTAAGAGCTAAATCGGAAAAATTAACGGGCTATTTTGAATATCTAATTAATCAGATTGATACCGATAGAATTAAAATAATTACGCCATCCAATCCGAAAGAAAGAGGGTGTCAATTATCTATCCAAGTAAAGAATGCAGACAAAAGTTTACACAAAAAACTAACCGAAAATAATATTATAACCGACTGGAGAGAACCTGATGTAATTCGTTGTGCACCAGTGCCAATGTATAATAGTTTTGAAGATGTATACAGAATGGTTGAAATTTTAAAAACATTGCTATAAATGAAAAAAGTAGTTGTTGTTTTTTTAGTTTTATGTAGCTTTAGTAGTATAGCTCAAACTAAGTATCAAAAAGATTTTGATTATTTGTGGAGTATGTTTGATGGATTCTACGCTTACTTTGATCAAAAACAAACAAATTGGGATGAGGTAAAAAAGATTTATCAAAAAGAGGTAGAAAATGTTTCGGATGATTCTCAGTTTATTAGGTTAATAGAGAATATAACGTACGAACTATACGACCCTCATACGGGGATTAATCGAAATTTAAAATCTTCATTTCGACTAATTCCAACATCAACTGATGCATGGGTAAAAATAAAGGATGGAAAATATTACATAGCTGACATTAGATCGGGTTTTGAAATTGAAGAAACAGGATTAAAGGTTGGAGATGAATTACTTCGTATTAACAATCGTAAAATTGAAGATTTAGTAGAAGAAGTACTGCCAAAATCTTTTAAAAACCCAAAAGGCGATGTAAAAGAGTTTTTTGCCAATTTATGGTTTGCTGGAAAGCATAATGAAGAAAGAGTGGTTCTAGTGCTAGAAAATGGAAAAGAAAAACAATATAAATTAAACAAACCTACAGCTTCAAAAAAAGAAAACGGAACTTTAAGTTCAAGAGTTATAAAAGGAAATATAGGGTACATAAAACTAAATAATTCTTTAGGAAACAATGAGGTAATTAAAGCTTTTCCTAAAAAGGTAGATGAGTTTAGAGATACCAAAGCGATAATTGTAGATTTAAGAGATACACCAAGTGGAGGTAATGCAGAAGTAGCTAAAAGTATTATGGGAAAGTTTATATCGGAAACAATTCCATATCAAAAACATGAAAAAGTAAGTTTAGAAAGAGAGTTTGGTATAAAAAGAAGTTGGATTGAGTTATTAACACCTTTAAAAAATCCATATAAAAAACCAGTTATTGTATTAGCAGGAAGGTGGACAGGAAGTGTAGGAGAAGCAATAGCACAAGGTTTTGATAACATAAAATCGGCAACAGTAGTGGGGACTGAGATGGCAAAATTGTTAGGAGCTATTGAATGTGATAGATTACCAAATACTAAGATCAATTTATGTTTTCCTGTTGAAAAACTGTTTCATGCAAGCGGTACGCCAAGAGAAAAATTTATTCCTGAAATTCACACGAAAACAAGTGAAGAAACATATAAAAAAGCGATTCAAATAATAAATGAGTAAAAAAGATAACATAGTAATTATAGGTGCTGGTTTATGCGGAAGTTTATTAGCACTTCGTTTAGCACAAAGAGGCTATAAGGTAGCAATGTATGAAAGTCGTCCAGATTTACGAGTTACCGATATTTCAGCAGGACGTTCTATCAACTTAGCATTATCTGATCGCGGTTTTAAAGCACTTCGTTTATGTGGTGTAGAAGAAAAAGCGCGTGAAATTTGTATTCCGATGTACGGACGTTTAATGCACGATAGAGAAGGGAATACGTTTGCTTCTAATTATTCAGGTAGAGAAGGAGAATATATCAACTCTATTTCGAGAGGAGACTTAAACGGAATCTTATTAAACGAAGCGGAAGCACACGAAAATGTAAGCATTCATTTTAATACAGAGTGTACTTCGGTTGATATTGAAAATACCGTGGCGCATTTTAAAAACTACAATACGAAGGAAGAGTTTTCAGTAGATGGAGATGTGATTTTTGGAACAGATGGTGCAGGATCTGCATTGAGGAAAAGCTACTATTTAGAAAGAAAATTCTTGTTTAGCTATTCGCAGAATTTCTTGACACATGGATACAAGGAATTAGAAATTCCTGCAGACAAGTCAGGAAAACACCAAATAAGTAAAGATCATTTACATATTTGGCCTCGTGGAGAGTATATGTTAATTGCGTTGCCAAATTTAGATGGAAGTTTTACGGTAACCTTGTTTTTAAGTTACGACGAAGGAGAATACAATTTCAACAACTTAACTTCCGAAGAAAAGATAACTGAGTTTTTTGAAAAAGAATTTTCAGATGCCTTAGCGTTGATACCAAGTATTAAAGATGAGTTTTTAAACAATCCAACAGGAGCTTTAGGAACGGTAAAATGCTCGCCTTGGCATTATCAAAACAAAACTTTGTTAATGGGAGATGCAGCACATGCGATTGTTCCGTTTTATGGACAAGGAATGAATGCATCGTTTGAAGATGTAACGGTATTTGATACGATTCTAGATACGCACGAAGGAGATTGGCAAGCTACTTTTAAAGCGTATGAAAAAGCACGTAAAGAAGATACTGATGCGATTGCTGATTTAGCTATCGATAATTTTTACGAAATGCGTGATCATGTAGCAAATCCATTATTTAAGCAAAAGAGGAAGTTAGAAATGGACTTAGAGAAGACGTTTCCAACAGAATATTTTTCAAAGTATTCTATGGTAACTTTTAATGAAGAGATTCCGTATGCAGAAGCGATGAAAAAAGGACGTGCGCAAGATAAAGCTCTGTTAAATATGGTGGCTCATCATGATTTAGATGCAATCACCGATTTGAATGAGGTATTAAAAAAGGTGCAAGAAGAAACCAACGAAATTTTAGAAGAAGATAAAATTGCTGGATTTAGATAGTTGTTTATTGTAGTTCTCTTTTTAGTTTCAAAAGTTCTTGTTCTAAAAAAGAAAGTTTGTTTTCTATAGAGGTGTTAAGGTCAGGAATTCTATTGAAAAATACATATTGTATTTTCCACAATTCTTTAATATCTGTAATAGAAAATGTTTTATCGGGGATGTTTTTATGGTTTGCACGTAGAGTTACAGAATCGTTTTCAATGTATAGTTTGCGTAGAATCAATTCATTTTTAACAAGAGTTAGTGTGAGCTCTCCATTTTTTAAGTTCTTTATAGTGTTGTTTGGTGTAAACTGGCCTATTACTATGTCGTTAGGGTATAATCCATTATTGTGATTAGCCATTTCTAAATTAGAAACAGTATAAGCTCTGAGTTTTTTTTGAGAGTTAATAGGGAGTTGAATTTTGGATAAATCATCAATAAAAGAAGTTTTGTTGTGGTGTTTTATGTATTCTGTAATTGTCTTTTCGGTTATGCAGGGTATAATGGTGAAGGTTTCTTTTGATAGTTTTTCAGTTTCTAGGGTTAAATCCTCTTTAAACTGAAGTAAATTATTAACTGTGAGTTCTGAAGTTAATAAATTGTCTATAGGAATGCTAAAATAATTAGCAATTTTTATAATGGTATCAATTTTTGGTTCGCTTCTGCCTTCTTCATAAGCGCCCAGTGTAGCTCTCTTAAGGTTAAAGAGTTCTGCAAAAGCTTGCTGGCTTAAACGTTTAACACTTCTGATTTTTTTTATGTTTTTACCAAAGAACGACATGTTTTTGCTAATTTTATTTGCTAAATGGTTTTATTTTTGTATATTTGAGCAAACAATATTAGCTAATTATTTTTGTTTTTGCTAATTTTCTTAGTTTAAAAATTAGTAGGGGGATGTTTAAAATTAATTTTTTTGAATCTATATTGCTAATAATATTATGTTAAGTGTCTTTGATTTTAGAAACTTTTTGTAATATTATCGCTTAAAAAGAATGCTATATTAACTAATCAAACTGCTTAAAAATGAATACACATTTTAGTAAGGTAAAGGAGTTTTTACTTGGGTTAAATTTCAATATAATAAAAGAAAATCAAGAAGAAGGTATTTTTGTTGTTGAGAAAGAAAACGAAGGAATTAAAAACTTAATTATAGGAGTTGCAAATCCAATTATAATTTTTGAACAATATATCTTTAAAATTAAAGAGCCTAATCAAGAAGTTTTTAGGAGTTTACTGCAAAAGAATAGAGATATAATCCACGGAGCTTTTGTCTTAGATGAAAGTGGAGAGCGTGTTATTTTTAGAGATACACTTCAATTAGAGAATTTAGATGCTAATGAGTTTGAAGCGAGTTTAAACTCACTTAGCTTACTCTTAAGTGAATACTCAGATCACATTATTAATTTTTCAAAATATTAAAAAAAATAGATATGAATTTTTTTAAAAGACTTTTTAAAATAGGGCAATCAGAAGCAAATTCTGCGATAGATAAAATGGAGGATCCTATTAAAATGACAGAACAAGGAATTAGAGACTTAAAACTGAATTTAGAGAAGAGTTTAGAATCCTTAGCGCAAGTAAAGGCGTTGGCTATTAGAGCTAAAAATGATGTAGAAGAATTAACATATAAGAGTCAAGATTATGAGCAAAAAGCTGTGTTGATTTTAAAGAAAGGACAAAATGGTGATATAGAAGTATCTGAAGCAGATCGATTAGCAAAAGAAGCTCTAATGAAAAAAGAAGAGACAAACCATAAAATAGGAATGGTAAAAAAAGAAGAAGCTCAGTTTAATGACTCAGTAAGTAAATTAGAGCACAATATTCAAGAGATTAAACAGAATATTAGTAAATGGGAAAATGAATTAAAAACATTAAAAGCAAGAGTTAAAGTTTCTAAGGCAACTAAGAACTTGAATAAACAAATGGCTGATATTGATAGTGCTAGTACTGTTGCTATGTTAGAGCGTATGAAGGAGAAAGTGAAACAAGAAGAAGCTTTGGCTGAAGCTTATGGAGAAATAGCGAAATCGTCTAAATCAATAGATCAGGAACTGTCAGAGGCAGCAGATGTAACTGAAACTTCGGCAGAAGAAAGTCTGTCAAAATTAAAAGAAAAATTAGGGTTAAATAGTAAAGAAGAATAAAATTGAACACTTTTACTGATATTATATTTTCATCTGTTAACTTGCCACTTACAATACTGGTAATTATACTTTTGTTGTATTGGATAGTGACAATGATTTCAGGAGTTGATTTCGATTTAGATATAGACGTAGATATCGATGTAGATTTTGATATTGATACAGATTCAGGAATAGAAGGAGGGAATGCAGATTTTCATGATGTTTCAAATGCAGAAGTAAATAAAGAAGATGTACTAGGCAAGAGAAGAAAACCATTAAAATGGTGGCAATTTTTTCTGATTTACTTCAATTTTGTAGGGTTACCTTTTATGTTTACGTTTACCTGTTGGATTTTTATTTGGTGGATTTGTACGGCATTTTCTACTGTTTTAACAGGAAGTATAAACAATAGCTTTGGTTTTGCATTAATGTTAATAGGTTTTTTACCCTCGTTGTTTATCAATAAAATTTTTACAACACCTTTTAAAAGTTTTTTTAAGAACTTAAATCAACACGGAGATTTACCGATAGATATAGTAGGTAGAGTAGGAGTTTCTTTATCGAACATCAAAGAAAAAAAATTAGGTTCAGCTGAAGTAAAAGCTGAAGGGACTCACTTATCAATAAATATTAAATCGTTAGATGGGAGTCCTATACAATTTAGAGAGCAAATCTTGATTATAAAACAAAGCCAAGATAAGTCTTTTTATTACGCACAATCATATATAAATTAAAAACAAATTATTTTAAAAAAAAGAACTATGACAAACAGTTTATTACAGGTTATTGGAGTAGGTGTAGGTTTAATTCTATTCCTTATTATTCTATACTTTGCTATAATAGCAATGTTTTACAAAAAAGTACCGCAAGGGCAAGCATTGATACGTACAGGTTTCGGAGGAACTAAAGTAGCAACAGATAAAGGAATGTATGTAATACCTGTATTTCACAGAGTAGAAATTATGGATATTTCTGTAAAGAAAATCCAAATAGAACGTTTAGGTAATGATGGATTGCTTTGTAAGGATAACATGCGAGCAGATATTAAAGTTGCCTTTTTTGTAAGAGTAAACAATGAAGTAGAATTTATTAAAAAAGTAGCACAAACTATAGGTTGCGATAGAGCATCAGACATTTCAACTCTAGAAGATTTATTTGAAGCTAAGTTTTCTGAAGCTTTAAAAACGGTAGGGAAAAAATTTGACTTCACAGAGTTGTATGAAGCTCGTAGAGAGTTTAGAGATGAAATAGTTGATATAATAGGAACTGACTTAAATGGATACACGCTGGAAGACTGTGCAATTGATTACTTAGAGCAAACATCAGTATCTTATTTAAAAGCAGATAATATTTTAGATGCAGAAGGAATTAAAAAAATTACTGAATTAACAGCTGCACAAAATATTAAAGCAAACTTGATAAAAAGAGATGAAGAGAAAACTATTCGAAAGCAAGATGTAGAAGCTCGTGAAGCTATTTTAGAATTAGATAAACAATTAGCGGAAAAAGAAGAACAACAAAAAAGAGAAATAGCCAACGTTAAAGCAAGAGAAGAAGCTGAAATCTTAAAAGTTAATCAAGAAGAGCTATTAAAATCAGAATCAGCAAGAATAGCAACAGAGGAAAAAGTACAAGTAGCAGAAGAAAATAAACAACGACAAGTTATTGTAGCGGCTAAGAATAAATTACGTACAGATGTTGTTGAAACTGAAAGAGTAGAAAAAGATAGAATGTTAGAAGCTACTGAACGTGAGCGAATAGTTACATTGGCTCAGATTGAAAAAGAAAAGGTAGTTGAAGTAGAGAAGAAAAACATACAAGATGTTATTCGTGATCGTGTTACTTTAGAAAAAGGAGTTGTTGAAGAACAAGAGAATATGAAAGATATTCAGGCGTTTAAAACAGCAGAAAGAGAAAAGCAAGTTACCATTACGTTAGCTGAAGCAAAAGCTCAAGAAGATTTAATTAAAACAATTAAAGAAGCTGAGGCTCAAAAAGAAGCTGCAAAACAAAAAGCAGAAGAAATAAACATTGAAGCGCAGGCACATAAAGAAGCAAGTGAAAAAGAAGCTGATGCTCGTAAGACATTAGCAGATGCAAAAGCAAAAGAAGAAGCTACTTTAGGAATGTCAGAAGCTCAAGTAATGCATGCCAAAGCAGATGCTAGTGAACGATTTGGTACAATGGAGGCACTTATTATTGAGAAGAAAGCAAAAGCAGAGGCTGTAGGTATTGAAGCAAAAGCTGAAGCACTAAGAAAAGAAGGAATGGCTGAAGCGGAAATTATAAGAGAAAAAGCCTTAGCAGATGCAGCTGGAATTGAAGAAAAAGCAGCAGCAATGAAAAAATTAGATGGTGTAGGTAAAGAACACGAAGAGTTTAAACTGCGTCTAGAAAAAGATTTAAAAGTAGATTTAGCGCACATCAACATACAAAAAGATATTGCAGATGCACAAGCTGATGTTATTGGACAAGCATTAAAATCTGCTAAAATTGATATAGTAGGAGGAGAGACTATGTTCTTTGAGCAAATAATGGGACAAATTACTAAGGCTAAAGGACTAGATAAGATGATTGAAAATAGTAGTAATTTACAAGAGGTAAAGGATGCTATTTTAAGTAGTGATGATGTGAAAGGAAACTTAATGGAACGCGTTAGAGATTTTGCTGTAAAATACGGAATTTCTTCTGATGATATTAAAAACCTAACAATTGCTAACTTATTAATGACTCTTAAAGAAAGAGCAACATCTGATGACGATCAAACGCTTTTAGGAAACCTTTTTAGCTTAGCAAAAGGTTTAGATATATCTAATAAAAAAATGAGTTAGAATAACACTTGCCCGAGTATTGATTTTTCAATACTCGGGATTTCTTTTAATAGGTGTTTTAAAATTAATTTTAACTCGTAATTTTATATGGATAATCAACAACTTGATGGCGGAACTTATGAGATTATTCAGAGCCGTCTTCAAAAACAAAAAAAAGAGCTACTAAATAGGTTACAAAGATTAAATGATGCTAGAAAGCATGTGTTTGGTACAATTGAAACAAAGCTTATAGCAAATGATAGAATTAACACAGAAAACAACTGTATAGCTAGAGATATTGTATCTCTAGGAAACACTTCAATCTTTGGATATAATGTTCATTTTGGACTAAGAACAGATATTAAGTTATCGGATGTTTTCAGCGCTTATGAGTTTAAAGACAATCGTTTTCAGCCAAAATCATTAGATTTTCTTCATAATGAAACTTTCATAACTGACTTTACTAACCTATACAAGTATTATCGAAATACTATTTTTGCAAAATTTGCAATTATAGATAATTATCTTCACATGGTTTTCCAGTTAAGTGAGAGTAAAACCGATGTGAAAACTTTTAAGTGGTTAATAAAGGAAAATGAATTAGTATATGTTGATAATAGAAGTGAGCATGAATACAGGTTTCCAAAGCAACATGAATTTAATTGGCAAGAAGTAACCCGAGATATGCACCGTTATGGTACTTACTCTCATATTTCTATTTTAGATAAAGTTTTTGTCGAAACTATCGGAGGTGATTTAACTATTAAGATAGAAGATAACACTGATGAAGGAAAAGGAATTCTTGAAGAGCCAGTAGAACATGTTGATCAAACATTAGATGATGGTCAGTTTCGTTATGCCGATTTAGGAAACCTTATTTTATTAGAGATAAAACCATTTCAGGAAGAAGCTCGTTATTTTATTTATAATCATAAGTTACAAGAAGTTCAAAAAGTAAATAGTGTTAAAGACTGTGCTGTATTATTACCAGACGATCAAGGTCTTATTTTTCCTGATGGATATTATTTACAAACAGGGCAGTATAAACTTTTTGAAAATAACGCTAAAGACGTTAAGTTCCAAGAGAAAATAGTTTCTCCCAACGGAGAAGACTTTTTATATGTGTTTTATGCTACAATAAGAGGGCTATATATATTAATGTCTTATAACATTATTGAGCAAGAGGTAAAAACACCTATTGTTTGCAATGGTTTTACAATTTTAGAGAATGGAGAATTGTGTTACTTCAAAACTGAAAATGAGCAAACAAAACACCATGTTGTTCAAATTTGGCAAACACCTTATGTAAAAACAGACAGTATTCCATCATTACATGAAGATACCTTACTTTATAAGATTGGTAATAAAGATATTGTAAAAGCAATGGCAGAGTGCCATGAATTAATAACACTTTTAAATAAAGAAGATAGTTATGCTGGTTTATATAGTGATATAGCTAAGAAATCTAATGATATTAATAGTAGTTATTACTGGATAAATGAGCCCGAAACAGAACAGTTAAGTGTACCTGTTGCAGAAATTAACGATGCAGCAAATGCTGCTATTGATGAATTTGAAAAGGTAACTCAATTAAAGCAACAAGCAGCTAAAGAAGGCAAGATTATTCAAGAAAAATCTAATGAACTTTTAAGTAAGATCAAAAGTACTTCTTTTAAGACCATAGAAGATTTTGTTGACTTATTAAATCAACTACGAGTATTAAGAGGGCAGGTCATAAGCTTGAAAGATGTTCGTTATATAGCAATTGATATATTAGAAGAAATTGAAAACTCAATTGAAGAACAAAACACAATAATATCAAAAAGATGTGTAGAATTTTTGTTGAATGATCAAGCTCTAAAACCCTACCATAAACGCGTTCAAGAAAGGCAAGATGATTTAACATCTATAAAAAAGGTAGTAGAAGCTAAAAAACTTGAAAAAGAAGTAGATCAAATAACAACAGATTTAGAACTTTTAATTGAAATTGTAACAAATTTAGAAATAGAAGATACTTCTCAATCGACTAGAATTATTGATAATATCTCTTTAATCTTTGCTACATTAAATCAATTAAAAGCAGGAATTAAAAATACAATTAAAACTTTAGGAAGTAAAGAAGCTAAGGCAGATTTTTCTGCTCAATTAAAACTTATAGATCAAAGTATTATTAATTACATTGATATGGCTACTACGCCAGAAAAATGTGATGAGTTCCTCACAAAAATAGCAATTCAGTTAGAGGAAATTGAAGGTAAGTTTGCCGATTTTGAAGAATTTATTTCCTTAATTATAGAGAAGAGAGAAGAAGTTCATAATGCTTTTGATGCCCGAAAGAGTACAATACTCGAAAAAAGAAATAAGAAAATAGAAGCATTAAGCGCTGCTTCTGAAAGAATTTTAAAAAGTATAGCAAAAAAGGCACAAAGTTACCCCTCAGTTGAAGATATTAACGGATATTTTGCTGCTGATTTAATGATTAACAAAGTTAGAGATATTGTTAATCAATTAAAAGATTTAGAGTCAGTTGGTAAAGCTGAAGCTATAGAAACACAACTTAAAGTAGCTAAAGAAGATGCATTAAGAAAATTAAAAGATAAACAAGAGTTATATGAAGATGGTGAGAATATAATTCGCTTAGGAAAACACAAGTTTGGAGTTAATAAACAACCGTTGGATTTATCAATAGTTTACAAAGATCAAACGTTACATTATCATTTAACAGGAACCAATTTCTATCAAGAAGTTGAAAATGAAATTTTACTTAAATCTGAAAAATATTGGAATCAAGAACTAGTTTCTGAGAACGATTTAGTGTATAGATCTTCTTATCTGGCGTATAAATTATTTACTTCGTATTCAACAGATGAATTATTAAAGCTAAACGAACAAGGTTTATTAGCGTTAGTTCAAAATGAAAGTGGAAGCTTGTTTGCAGAAGGATATGTAAAAGGTGTGCACGATGTTGATGCGTTTAAAATATTATATACACTAGTCCATAAACATCACGAATTAGGTTTATTAACATACGCTTCAAACACTAGAGCATACGCTCAATATTTTTGGAACTCTTTACCTAAAGAGAGTCAAGATTACTATAATTTTTCAATAAAAGCATATGGAGATGTCTTACGATTCTTTCCTGAAAGTAAAGAGTACGATTTTTTAATAAATAAGTTACAAAAAGAAATAACTACTTTTTCAGAAGAAACTTTATTGTTTTCTAAAGAGTTAGGAAAAACAATAGCTAGTTATTTATTTAACCAATTAAAAAGTACTAATTCATTTGTAATTAGTGCTATTGCATTGGGAATAAAAGAAGACTTTATAAAGTACCTAACAAAACAAGATGCATTACATGTGTTTAAAAGCAGTCTTGAAAAGACTACAAATTATAAAGCAAAAATCCAATTGACTAAACAATGGGTAAGCTCATTTATAGCTTTTATTGAAGGAAATGAAAATTACACAGATGAAGTAATTTCTTTATTATTATTTCACCATGAGCCTAATGCTGTTTTACATGCAAACCCTGAAGAAACCATTAAAGAGTTAAGAGGAGAACACGATACTATTATTGAAGGAAGTTTTGAATTTAATTATCATAGTTTCATTGAAAGATTAGAGGTTTTTTCAAAAGAAGACGTACCTAATTTTTTAGCATACAAAGAGGCGAAACACCTATTGGTAGAAAATTTAAAAGAGACATTAAAGTTAAATGAATTTAAGCCAAGAGTATTATCTTCCTTTGTTCGAAATAAGCTAATAGATGAAGTTTACTTTCCCTTGATAGGAGATAACTTATCTAAGCAGTTAGGAACGGTTGGAGATAATAAACGTACAGACAGAATGGGGATGTTACTTTTAATATCACCCCCAGGTTATGGAAAAACTACTTTGATGGAGTACCTAGCCAATAGGTTAGGATTAATCTTTATGAAAATTAATGGACCTGCCATTGGTCATGAGGTAACCTCAGTCGACCCGGAAGCAGCAACAAATTCAGCTTCTAGAGAAGAACTCAAAAAGTTAAATTTAGCTTTTGAAATGGGAGATAACGTAATGTTGTATTTAGATGATATTCAGCATTGTAATCCTGAGTTTTTACAAAAATTCATTTCTCTTTCAGATGGAACAAGAAAAATAGAAGGAGTATATAACGGAAAGCCAAAAACATATGATTTAAGAGGAAAGAAGTTTTGTGTAATTATGGCTGGAAATCCATATACTGAAAGTGGAGATAAGTTTCAAATACCTGATATGTTGGCTAACCGAGCTGATATATATAACTTAGGAGATATTATAGGAGATACAGATCATTTATTTAAACTTAGTTTAATAGAAAACTCATTAACATCAAATCCTATACTACACCAGTTAAGTAGTAAATATTTTGAAGATGTTTATGCTTTGATAAATAGAGTTGAAAATAATACTGAAGAAGGGGAGTTGAAAGGAAATCATACAAAGCAAGAGATTCAAGATTATATTTCGGTATTAGAAAAAGTAATAACTATAAGGAATACCATCTTAAAAGTAAATAAAGCATATATTGAGTCGGCTGCAAAGGAAGATGAATATAGAACAGAACCCTCTTTTAAGTTACAAGGTTCATATCGAGACATGAATAAGTTAGTAGCTAAAGTAGTACCAATAATGAATGATAATGAGTTAAAAAGACTGGTATTGTCTCATTATGAAAGTGAATCTCAAACATTAACATCTTCTGCTGAAGCAAATTTATTGAAGTATAAAGAATTAATAGGAGATATATCAGAAAACGAAGCAAACCGATGGAATGATATAAAAGAAATTTTTGTTAAGAATAATAAGCTAAAAGGTTTGGGGAATAAAAATGAAATGGCTCAAATATTAAACCAAATGATGTCATTTTCAGATAATTTAGAAGGAATTAAAGAAGTTTTAAGAAAAGGATTGCAAGGATAAAATGAACACAATAATTATTTTGTTAAGAGGGATTAATGTTTCAGGGAAAAATAAAATTCCGATGCAAGAATTAAAAACACTGTTAGAAGAACTGGGATATAATACTATAAAGACCTATATCCAAAGTGGCAATATTGTGTTAAAAACTAGAGAAGACTCAAAAGAGGTAGAAAAGAATATTCATACAAAAATTAAAGAAAAATATGATTATGATGTTCTTGTTCTAGCAAAAGAAGTAAAAGAAATAAAAGAGATTCTTCAAAACAACCCTTATAGTAATTTAAACGAAAAACAAATATATTTTACTTTCTTATTCAATGAAACTACAATAAAAGAGGTAGAAGTAGATGCGAAAGAAGATGAATACACCATCTTAAAAGATGTGGTTTATGTAAATGCAGCTGGAGGGTATGGGAAAACAAAATTGACGAATAATTTTTTTGAAAGAAAGTTAAAAGTTTCAGCAACTACTCGTAACTTTAAAACCACGAATAAATTAATAGAGTTAGCCAGTTCGTAAATGTCATTTCTATCAAAGGGAGAAATCTCATGAAAAATGCATTTGAAATTAAAAAATATAAAACATGGATAGTAAAGTAATCAAAGGAAAAGCAATACCAAGAGGAAAGTTTCCGCATGTAAAACAAGTAGGAGATTTTATTTATGTATCTGGAACCAGTTCACGTAGACCTGATAATTCTTTTGAAGGTGTTGCCGTAGATAAATTTGGAACGACCAACTTAGATATTAAAAAGCAAACCCGAGCGGTAATAGAAAACATTCGTGATATTTTACAAGAAGTAGGAGCAGACTTATCAGATATTGTAGATGTAACTTCATTTTTGGTGAATATGAATGATTTTGGAGGCTATAATGAAGTATATGCTGAATATTTTGATTATAACGGACCAACGAGAACTACCGTTGCTGTACATCAATTACCACATCCTCATTTATTGATTGAAATTAAAGTGGTAGCGTACAAAAAGCAAGAATAAAGAACAAAGAACCATTAGAAAAGAAAAGAGACTTTTTCCTCTCTTGGTTTCTTTAATCTGTGAATGAAATGACTATTAAAAATTATATAAACGGAGAATTCGTTATACCGGTAGCAAATAATTATATTGATAATTATAATCCATCTATTGGAGAAGTGTATGGTCAAATTCCTAATTCTACTAAAGAAGATGTAGCGTTAGCATATAAAGCAGCTAAGAAAGCTTTTCCGTCTTGGTCAAACACTACCTTAAACGAACGTAGGGATATTCTTTCTAAAATAGCACAGTTAATTCAGCAAAGGTTACCTGAATTGGCAAAAGCTGAGGCTAAGGATAATGGAAAGCCTTTAAGTTTAGCTACAGCGATTGATATTCCGAGAGCTTCATCTAATTTTCAATATTTTGCAGATGCAATTACACAATTTTCATCCGAAGCTCACGAAAGTGTAGGTTTAGGAGCGATGAACTTTACGTTACGTCAACCTATTGGCGTAGTGGCATGTATTTCTCCATGGAATTTACCATTGTATTTATTCACATGGAAGATTGCTCCGGCCATAGCAGCAGGAAATTGTGTCGTAGCAAAACCGAGTGAAGTTACACCAATGACAGCCTATTTACTAGGAGAAATTTGTAATGAAGCAGGTTTACCTAAAGGGGTGTTGAATATAGTTCACGGATTAGGAACCACCACAGGACAAGCCATTATTGAACATCCAGATATCAGGGCGATTTCATTTACAGGAGGAACCGCCACAGGAGCACATATCGCTCGTACAGCAGCACCAATGTTTAAGAAATTATCGTTAGAACTAGGAGGTAAAAATCCGAACATCATTTTCGCAGATTGCGATTATGAGAATATGTTAGTGACTACAGTTCGCTCTTCATTTGCAAATCAAGGTCAGGTTTGTTTGTGCGGAAGTAGAATTTTTGTAGAGGAAAGTATTTACGAGCAATTCAAAAAAGATTTTGTTCAAAAAGTATCGCAATTAAAAATAGGAAATCCTTTTGATCAAGATACAAATATTGGAGCCTTGGTATCGAAACCACATTTAGAAAAGGTAAAATCATACATAGATATTGCGGAACAAGAAGGAGGGAAGATTTTATACGGAGGTGACAGAGTCACTGTTAAGAATTGTGAGAACGGTTACTATTTACAACCGACGATTATTGAAGTTTCAAGTAATAAGTGTAGGTTAAATCAAGAAGAGATTTTTGGGCCTGTAGTTACTTTAATGTCTTTTAAAACAGAAGAAGAAGCTTTACAGTTAGCTAATGACGTGGTGTATGGATTGTCATCAACACTATGGACAAACAATTTGACAAGAACCATGCGTATGTCTAAAGAATTACATACAGGAATTGTTTGGGTGAATACTTGGTTATTACGTGATTTAAGAACACCTTTTGGAGGTCAAAAAGCGAGTGGAGTAGGGCGTGAAGGAGGTTTTGAAGCATTACGCTTTTTTACAGAACCCAAAAATGTATGTATAAAATATGAATAAAGAAATAAAGGAAAAAATAATTGCTGTATGTGAAGAGAAGATTGCTAAAAAAGGAGAAAATGTAGGGCTTTCGTTTTATGCATTTTTCAAAAATAAAAATGACAATCCGAAAATATTAATGGAAGTGGCTACTTGGTGGATTCAAACGCATCAATTAGATCATTTTGAGAAAGCAGTTAAGATTAAACAAATGATTCAGAATAACGAATAGAGATGAATTTAGAGATACAACATAAAAATGCCTTAGTATGTGGTAGTACGCAAGGAATAGGAAAAGCAGCAGCAATACAATTAGCCCAAGAAGGAGTAAATGTAACCTTAGTGGCTCGTAGTGAAGAAAAGCTGAAAGCTGTGTTGACAGAATTACCAAACAATAAACAAAATCATGGGTATTTAGTTGCTGATTTCACCAATCCAGTAGATTTAAAAGAGAAATTAGAAGCGATTAACTTACAGTTTCATATTTTGGTGAATAATACAGGAGGACCTGCAGGAGGTCCAGTATTTAATGCCAAGTTAGAAGAGTTTGAACGTGCTTTTACCATGCATTTAAAATGCAATCATGTGTTGGTGCAAGCGGTAGTTCCTTTTATGAAAGAGGAAGGTTATGGTAGAGTAATTAATGTGATCTCTACATCAGTAAAACAACCGTTAGATGGTTTAGGAGTTTCAAATACCATACGTGGCGCAGTTGCCAATTGGAGTAAAACATTAGCGAATGAGTTAGGACAGTTCGGAGTTACTGTAAATAATGTATTACCTGGGGCAACAGCGACAGAACGTTTGACAGAAATTATCAATAATAAAGCCGCTAAAACAGGTAAATCGATAGAAGAGGTAGCAGAAATGATGAAAAATGCATCACCAGCAAAACGTTTTGCAAAACCTGAAGAAGTAGCTAATGCTATTGTATTTTTAGCAAGTGAAAGAGCAAGTTTTATCAACGGAATTAATGTTCCTGTTGATGGAGGAAGAACAAAATCTTTATAAAAGAGATCAAAAATAAAGACTTTTTGAAATAAGACTATTTAAGTATCTTTAAAACAATCTTAACTCTTGTGTTTAAAAGTCTAAAAATCTAAATAAAATGAGCAAGTTAGTACAACCTTTAAATTTTAAAAAGTGGATTGATGAAAATCGTCATTTATTAAAACCACCAGTTGGAAATAAACAAGTTTGGGATAATGGGGAGTATATCGTAATGGTTGTTGGAGGACCTAACAATCGTAAAGATTATCACTACAATGAAACTCCAGAATTTTTCTATCAGTTAGAAGGAGATATGGTACTGAAAATTATTGATGATAAGGGTGAAATGATTGATGTTGAAATTAATGAAGGAGATATTTATTTGTTACCAGGGAAGGTGCCACACTCACCACAACGTAAAGCGAATACAGTAGGTTTAGTTATTGAATATCCACGTGATGAAGGAATGATGGATGCCTTGGAATGGTATTGTGAAAATTGTGGACATCAATTATACCGAGAAGAATTTGCTTTAGATAATATTGAAACTGATATGCCAATAATTTTTGATAAGTACTATTCTGACAAAGAGAAATGTACTTGTGATAAATGTGGTACTGTGATGGAAGCACCAAACAAAGCATAAATTTTGCAATAGAAACTAAAATGAAAAAACGCAAATTAAGAATAAACGGACATTCGCATTTATTGCCTTATCCAGAGCAAATTCCGCAGTTTATGAAAGACAAAGGGATTTTTTGGGTAGATAAGGATAGAAAATTCATGTTACAAAAAGACTGGAGTCGTCCCGTGACGGATTCTAGTTTCTTTTTAGATGAAAAACTAGCATGGATGGAACATTTTAAAATTGATCATGCTGTGGTATTAAATCTGTCTCAATTATACGGAAATGGTTTGCGCTTAGAAGAGATGAAACAGGCCTTACGTTTTCAAAACGATTTTAATGCGCGTGTACAACATGAAAATCCGTCGAAATTCACAACAGGTTTTGTAGTACATCCAGGGTTTGTTCGTGGTGCTTTATGGGAGATAGAACGTTGTGTTGAGGTGTTAGGAATGCGTTTATTATGTTTACCTACACACTATATGGACACCATCGGTACTTGGCGTTGTATTTTTGATGAAGAAAACGAACCTATTTTTGAGCTAGCAGATAAGTATAATTTAGCAGTTGAAATTCATCCGTATGATGGAGAGAAGTTCATCAAACTACAAAATACAAGTTGGCGTTTTCACTTAATTTGGATGTTGGCACAATGCGCAGATGCCTATCACTTTTTAACGTTAAATGGATATTATGAAAAATATCCTAATATGCGAGTTTGTTTTGCGCATGGAGGTCAGTTAGCACAAATGAATTTAGGGCGTCGTATTCAAGGATTTGATGGAAGACCTGATTTGTTTGAAGGAAAACAACACCCTCGTAAAGCTGTAGGACATAAAAACATCTTCTTTGATACATTGGTTCATGATACTGGTTCTTTGGATTTGTTGATTAAAAATCAAGGATCTAAACAAGTATTAATAGGGCTGGATGATCCATATCCACTAGGAGAGATGGAGAGTGAAATTCAATCATCATATCCAGGGAAAATTTTAGATTTAGCTATTGATAGAAAGATTATTAATGAGCAAGAGAAAGACGAAATGTGGGAAGATAATGTATTACAGTGGTTGTTTGGAGATGATAAAAAAGCGAAAAAAGATTTAGTATCTAAAATTTTACAATAAATGGCTGAAGTAACACAGTTTCATAACCTATTACATACGTGTATTTCTTTTATTGGAGCTGTGTTATTATTAGCAATCTACTATAATATTACAAAGCGATTTAAAGAAGTTTTAGAAGAAGGAAATTCAATTAAAAGAGTTGATAAAGGCTTGTTGTATTTTAGCTTTGGAATGTTGGTTTGGGTGGTTTCTGGTATTTGGGCACTTTCTGCAAGTTATTTTACTTTTGAAAAAACAACAATTCATCAAGTAGGAATAAACATTCTGTCTACAATAAATAACTTATTTTGGTTAATGGCATTATATTATGTGCACGATGCCCCCCAATTTATTTATAGAAATGAAAAGAATGTAAAAATTATAGCGATTATAATTGTTATTGTGGCTTCCATAACTTTATCATTTTCTTTTTTATATGGTAATGATTTTTATTACGGAATAAAAATAGCAGCACTTCCAGATGTTTTACTAACAACTTTTTTATGTTTTTTAATGGGAGTTTCTTTTTACAAGACTTTTATGCATCGAGACTTAAAGTTGGTAGCTTTTATATCAGTTATAGTAATCTTTTTGTTGTTCGTTTCCCAATTGTCGGACATTTTTATTGGTTTTGATAATGAATTTGCAAATCAATTAATTAGGGTTGTAGCAAAAACATCGTTAGTATCGGTTTTTTTAGTATTGGCAACAAGTTGGGTAATACAACTGGCTCATACACCAAAACCTAATGAAATGAAAATTCAGTTTTTAGACTGGTCACTGATAAAGCTTACCATTCCATCTAAAGGAATAGTCAATGCTAAAGTAGATTTTGGCTCAAAAACAACACAGTATAAAAACCTACTAACATTTGCTTATAGAAGAAAGTTTTTAGAGGCGGAAAAACAATCAATTATAGTTAATTCAGGAGGTGATATAAAAAGTCAAACCTACGTTACACGAATTATAGATAATATAAATTCAATTTTAAACCTAGAAGAAGAAAAATTAGATCGTAAAGATCTAATTACGTTTGTAGGTGAAAGTAAATATCGTTTGCGAATTCTTCCTGAGCATATAATTATTGATGAAGCATTGTTAGAAGAGTACAAACAACAATTATAAATTATTTAGCTCTCCTATAAGCTTTATGAGTTTTCCTTTAGTTTTAGCGTATTCGTACTGGTTTTTAATTTCTTTCAATTTACTTTCTATTAATTTTACTTCTCTATAGTTAATTAAAAAAATAGAGCTTTCTCCTAAAGAAAATTTACGTTCTTCACTCTTTACAATTGTATGATAGTCTTTCACAAGGTTTTTTAAAATATCATTTTGTTTTTTGTATGATGTAATTTTTTGCTTGGTAGCCGTTATTTTGTTTTGTAAAGAAACTTTAGTTGATGCAATTTCAAAGTCGATATCTTGTAGTTTTAGCTTAGCAAGTTTTAAATCTCCTCTAGATTTACGCAAGAATAGAGGAATGCTAACTTGAAGAGAATTTTTATAATTAGCGGTGCTAAAAGCATCAAAATTATCCACTTTTGAAGCAAGGAAGTTATACTGAAAATCTACTTTAGGTAATAGGTTGTTTACTTTTAGTTGCTTATTTATTTCTAGGTTTCTTTTCTTTAACTCTAGTAACTTTAACTTAGGATGGTTTTCAAACTCATTATCAAATAAGGTGGTTACAGAAGTATTTAGAATAATATCAATATTAGAAAAAGTGCTACTATCAGGAATTATTTCCTCTTTTATTTCCATAGGAATATTATTGCCTATCCATAAATAATTAGAAAGCTCTAACTTAGATTTAATGTATTTAATATTTGCTTTTTCTAGGTCTAACTTTCTGTTTTTTAAATTGATGTTAGCTTCTAAAGTATCAATAGCTGGTTTATCACCTGCTGTAAAACTTTTTTTTATGTTCTTTAGTCTGATATCAGCATTGGCATAATAATCTTTATAAATATTATAACTTTGGTAGTACTGTAACCAGTTTAAATAGGTGTTGATGGCTTCAAATAAAATATCGTTAACGAGTAACTGTTGTTCTAGTTTACCTTGCTGTGTGTAGAGTTTAGCTTGTTTTAAAGTAGCCATTCTTTTATTAATGAATAAGTTTTTTGCTAAAGAAACCGATACACCAACATTATATAGTCCTTTTTCTGGAGTATTGTGTTCAGGGTTTAAATATTGACCAGAATTATTCTCATAACTACCTTTTAGTTCTATTCCATACCAAGTCGGAATTTTAAAGGTTGAGTTTAACTTTTTGTAATAGTCTTTACCTTTAAACTCTTTTCTGTCGTAATCTACTTCTATTTTAGGGTCAAAACCACCTCTAGCTTTTAATAATTTAGCCTCATTGGTACTTGTAATAAGTTCCGCTTGTTTAATAACGGGATGGTGTTTCTTTACATAACCTAAATACTCTTCTAAACTAAGTTGAGTACTTAAATTATCTTGTGCTGTAGCTATAAAGCTTAGTAACAAAAAAAGGATGTATAGCCTTTTCATTTAGTTGTCTTTTTAATTGTTAGTTAGAGTGATGTTTTAACTTGCTTTAATCTACTAAGAAGTTTATTATTCCTCTTTTTTAGCTTTTTTATCACCTCCTTTGTTATCTGGTTGATAAAAGTTGGGAGGAAAGCTATTAATTTGTCTCCATAACTCAAACCAAATAGGTACATTTTCTAATAAAGCAATAGTTTTTGCACCTGAACCTACTCTAATGGCTTTCGGCCAAGGTTCTTCTTTTTCATTAGGAACAATTAGAACACGGTATTTTCCATTGCTACTAATAAAGTTTTCAATAGCTACAATTTTAGCACCATAAGTTCCGTATGATACATTAGGCCAGCCACTAAAAACCATTGCGGGCCAACCATCAAACTCAACACGTACCTCTTCACCAATATGAATTAGAGGTAAATCTATAGGTTGTATATACATTTCAACAGCTAAATCGTAATTTGCAGGCATAATGTTTACTAATTTTTCACCTTCTTTAAAAGTTTCACCAATACCAGATTTTATAGCTTTATTAATGTAACCGTCTTGTGGAGCAGTAATAAATAATAAAGAGCTTCGCTTGTTGTAATTAGCTAAGCTAGTTTCAAGTTTTGAAACTTGAACATCAGCTTCATAAGCACCAGATTGTGCACTATACAAGCTGCTTTCTGTTTTAGATAATTTATCAGCATAAGAAGCTTGTGTACTACTAATAGCTAATTGTGCATTAATAATATTGTTTTTAGAAGTAAAGAATTTGTTTTCTTGAGAAATTAATTTAGCGGATAACTCTTGAAGTTTTGCTCTTTTTTCTTCAACATCCTTTACAGCTTTTAAACCTTCTTTTTCTAAGGTAACAGTTCTATCAAATTGAGTTTGAGCTATTTTTTGCTTAATTTTAATAGCTTCAAAATCAATACTATCACTTTTAGCTTTTAAGTAGGCTTGTTTTAATTTGTTTTTTGCTTGCTCTAGTTTTAATTTACGTTCTCTTTTAATAGCTATAATCTGATTTTGCAAGGCACTAATCTTATTGTTATATGCTTTAGCAGAAAGTGTTTTAGAGTTTAACTGTTTACCAGTTCTTTCGGCAAGCTTAGTATCAAAATAACCACTTTTTATCTCAGAAATTCTTAAAATAGTATCTCCTTTTTTAACAAAATCACCTTCTTGTACAAACCATTCTTCTATACGCCCAGGTATTTGAGATTGTAATGTTTGTGGTCTTTGGTTAGGTTTTAACGTAGTAACAAGCCCTTCGCTAGATACATTTTGTGTCCAGGGTAGAAATAAAATGATTATTAAAATTACAGAAAAAACTAATAAAAAGCTTTTAAATAACTTATGATACTCTTTGTTAAAAATTTCTTTTCCAGATTTGAATTTCGTAATATCTATTTGGTCCGAAACTGTATTTTTTGATATATTTAACATGATTACTTACGATTTAAAGTTAGTAATACTGCCTTTTTCAAGGGTAATTTGTTTATTACATTTTTCTTTCCAATGTTCATTACGGCTAACGATAATTAAGCTCCATGGTTGAGAAACATTAGTAATAAAATCGATAATTTTCTTAGCTTCATTTTTTTCAAATTGGTCTAGAGGGTCTTCTAAAATAAGTAGTTTAGGTCTTTTAATAATAGCCCTTGAAAGGATGATTTTTTTTGCTACAGTATAGGCAATAAGTTTTCCTTCAGGTTTTAAATAAGTATCTAAACCTTTAGGTTGCTGCTTTAAAAATTCTGTTAATCCCACAACTTTAAAGATGCTATATATTTCTTCATCAGTTATTGAAGAGTCACCAAAAGTTATATTTTCTCTAATAGTTCCTTTAAAAGGAGTTTCTTCAGAAAGAGACAAGCCTAAGTTAGATCTGTAATTATTAATAAAAATGCCCTTTAAAGATAAATCATTTACAAATATATTACCAGAAGTAGGCTCTATTAAACCAGAGATAAGTTGAATTAAACTAGATTTTCCTGAGTTGCTACTTCCTTGAATTAAAATTCTATCTTGTGGATTAATTTCAAATGAAATTTTATTTATGACAGGTTTTTGTCTATTATTTACAATGTAGGAAACATCTTGAAGTTCAATTTTAAAAGGCTTATCTTTATTAATGTTACTGCCTTTTTGTGGTTCTATAGGTTTGTCAATAACTTCCCCAAGCTTTTCTATAGATGTAAGTACATCATAAAAAGATTCGAGTCCAAGTATTAGTTTCTCTACAGAATTCATAATTAAAATTATAATAATTTCTGCAGCAACAAATTGACCAATATTCATTTGTTGAGTAAGAACCAAAAAACCACCTATAAGAAGTAACCCAGCAGTAATAATAACTTTAAAACTAATCATTTGAATATATTGCATAACAAGCACTTTAAAATGACTTTCTCTAGATTTTAAATAATTATCTACTAAAATATCGCTTTTTTCAAGGGCTAACCTTGTCTTTCCTGATAATTTGAAACTTATTATAGTTCTAGCTATTTCTTGTAACCAATGAGCAACTTTATACTTGTTTTTAGATTCTTTTAAACTAGTATCTAAACCTTTTTGTGCTGTGTATTTAAATACAACATAAATTAGTAACATAACTAAAAATCCAAAAACAATAAAAAATGGATGATAAAAAGATAATAGTAATAAAGCAAAAACAATTTGTAATATGGCTGATGGAGCATCAATCAATATTTTAGAAATACCTTTTTGAATGGTTAGCGTATCAAAAAAACGATTGGCAAGTTCAGGTGGATAGTAGTTTCTTAATTCTATCATTTTAATTTTAGGAAAACGATAACTAAGCTCTATGGATGCTCTTGTAAAAATTCTTTGTTGTATGGTTTCAATAATTCTAAATTGCATTAGTTTTAATATTCCACTAAAAACAACGCCAGAAGTAACTAAGATGACTAAAACAATCCAGGAAGCTGATACTTGTGCCGCTTGTAACAAGTTTATAATGGCTTGTACTCCCAAGGGTAATGATAGTGCAACAATTCCTTCAAAAATGGCATAATATGCTATTTGTAAGGTGTCTTTTTTTTCTAGATTTATTAATCCTAGAAATCGCTGCCATGGAGTTAGTTTATTTTTCTCTTTCATTAGAAAGTACGTTTAAAGTTAGTTCAATAAAAAAGGAAGTGGTAGTTGTACTTTTATCACAATTAGTTAGTGATTTAAAATGAGATTTTACAAATTGCTGATGTAATATACCTTCAATTATAGTACTTGCAAGTGTTAATGGATGTTTATAATTATTGTTATAATTACTAATTATTTCAGCAAAACGTTTTACTACTTCTTTGTACAATTTAAAAAAACCTTCTTTATTTTCTGTATCTACTTCTTTAGTAGAGTATGATTTTGAGTTCTCGTTAATTACAATTAAGTTAAGTAATGCCTCATTAATATGTGAAAAATTATTGTCTTTCTCAGCTTTTCTAGCTAGAACTTCTATGGCTTTAATTAATTTCTCTTTTGGGTTACTAATACTGTAAGTTTCGATTACCAATAAATATTGAATCCACCCCCAATACCAAGAAGTTAAGTAAACTAAGAGTTTATGTTTACTTTCAAAGTAACGATAAATAGAACTTTCGTTAGAGCCTATTAACTTTCCTAGTTTTTTAAAATTAAAATTCTCAAAACCAATTTCTTCAATAAGTATAATACTGTTCTCTATTATTCTTTTACCCAAATCAGAGGTTTCAGGGTCTTTGATGTATATTCCTGAAGGGATCTCTATTTTTAAATTTGATAGTAAATTCTTCATAAATAAAAATTAATAGTGCAAATATAATAGTAAAACTATTAAATAAGCGTTTGTAGATATTAATAAGATGTTAATTTTTGGGTTACAAAAACTTACAAAAGCTTATTTTTTACTACAATTAACTACATACCTTTAGGTTTTAGATGTCGAAAAATATATTCGTATAAACTTAAAATTTATGGAATATATGAATTCAAGAACTGATGTTTTAGGGCATCCAAGGGGACTTTTATACTTATTTTTTGCTGAATTATGGGAACGCTTTTCTTTTTATGGAATGCGAGCTTTATTGGTGTTGTATATGACAAAACATTTGCTTTTTTCTGATGAAATGTCTTTTGGTGTGTATGCAGCATATATGTCGTTAGTGTATGTGACTCCTATGATAGGAGGTATGCTTGCTGATAAAATATTAGGATTTAGAAAAGCAATTGTTTTAGGAGGTGTGTTAATGGCGTTAGGACATTTCTTTTTGACATTTGAACATCCGATATTTTTTTATGGTTCGTTATCTTTAATTATCGTTGGAAACGGTTTTTTTAAACCCAATATATCTTCGTTTGTTGGAAAGTTATATGCTGATGGGGATAATAGGAGAGATGCAGGATTTACCATATTTTATATGGGAATTAATATTGGTGGAGCAGTAGCTCCATTATTATGTGCTTGGTTAGCTGAATTATATGGTTGGCATTATGGGTTTGTTTTGGCTGGAATAGGAATGTTGTTAGGCTTGTTAGTTTTTAAAGGTGGACTTAAGAAAAATGTTTTTGAAGATAAAGGCTTAGTACCAAATCAAGAATTATTTGATGAGAAACAATTTGGAGTAAAAAAAGGAAACTTAATAACAATTGCAGCACTTTTGTCTGTTCCTGTATTTGCATTGATAGTTTATTACCATGAGTTTGAGCATTACTTAGTTTGGATTGTTTCGTTATTTCTGATATTGTTTTTAATTAAGATTTTACGAACTGTAACTTCAAAAGAACGTAAAAAACTTTCTGTAGCTATATTTTTTACCGTTTTGTATACATTGTTTGCAGCAATTTTTGAACAAGCAGGTAGTTCACTGACTTTATTTGCAGATAGAAATGTCAACTTAGTAGGAATAAATGCAGCTCAAACAAATAGTATTAATTCTACTTTTATAATTCTAATGGCAGTCCCATTTTCAATGCTTTGGGGGTATTTGCATAAAATACATAAGAATCCAAACTCTGTTATAAAATTTGGATTAGGATTATTGTTTTTAGGGGTAGGTTTTATAACTTTTAGCTTGTCAGGTTATCAAGTTGATGAATTAGCTAAAACTCCAATGATGTATTTGATTTTAGGGTACTTTATACTAACAACAGGAGAACTGTTTTTATCTCCTATTGGATTATCTAAAATGACAGAGTTATCTCCAGTAAAGTACATTGCTTTTATAATGGGCGTATGGTTTTCAGCAAACTTTTATGGTCATTTTTTTGCAGGTAAAATAGCCAATTTAACAACAGTTGTTAACGGTAGTTTAGGAGTATTTTCTAAGGGCTTTTTTGGAAAAGTAACTGAATTATTAACCGGTTTATCATCCACAACCGTTATGGGGCAACCTGAGGTTTTTCACCAATTGTACTCATATGTTTCTGTGTATGCCAACCTAGGAGTAATATCAGTAATAATAGGTTTATTAGTCATTGCTTTTTATAAGCCTGTAAAAAAATGGATGTTTGAAGTACATTAAAACTAAAAAAGCCTCAGAAATTATTCTGAGGCTTTCAAATATATGTTTAATCGGTTTTTATTTAAAAACAGATGTAATATTTAAAGCAACTTCATCCCAAGTTTTAGAAACACCATCAGCACCTTTATGTAAGTCTTTACATGCAGTATTTAAAGACTCTAATGCTTTATTAGCTTGCCAGTCTGTAATTTTCATAGTTGCATTTAAACTAAACTTTTTTCCGTTTAATGTGTAGTTAAAAGGAAGTTTTTTACTAACACCATTCATGGTAATATTAGCATAACCAATAGAGTCATTTTCTAGAACTAATTTTCCAGAAAGTAATTCAGTTTTATCCATTACTCCAAAGAAAAACTTTTTAATTTTAAAGTCTCTACTAGTGTCTTTTGTGAAAATACTACTTACAGGAATAGAGAATTCAGCATTATTTATAGCGTCTTTAGCTGTGTTAGCTTCACCACCAGCGGTAATGTTTACTTTTTTAAATTCTCCATTCACTGGTGTTTTCTCAGTAGTTTTGTAAGCTGTCCAGTTTATAACATTGTCAGCATCTTGTAATACGAATGCAGCCTTGTTTTCTACTTTAATTTCCTTATTTGTAGTTTTTGTTTCTTTTTTTGCTTCAGATTTACAAGATGTCATTTGAAAAGCTGTAAAACAAATAACTAAAGAATAAACGATTTTTTTCATGAGGTTTATTTTATAATTGAGTTTACTAGTTTAATATATTCTTTTTTTGCTTCTGGCTCACTCATACCTCTAAGCTGCATCCAAGCATTAAATTTAAAGGCATTTCGTAAGTCACTATTATCATTAAATGTAAACCTGTCTCCTTTTACAGCTTGTTTATAGTAAGCATATAAACGTAGCATAACATCAGGAGGAAGCTTTTCCTCTAGTTTAGATGCTTTTTGATAAGCTTCTTTAAACTTTAAATCTAAATCATCTTTCATAATTGAGGTTTGTGCCTATAGATAGTTTACATTATGTAATGAATGTACAAATATACGAAGGGAGCAAGGAAAAACAAGCTGTCTAGCCTATCTAATAAGCCTCCATGACCTGGCATAATTGTACCACTATCTTTCACGTTAGCTTGTCTTTTAAACTTAGATTCTACTAAATCCCCTAAAGAACCAAAAATAGCAACTATGATAGCAATGACTATCCAGTTTAAGATAGAAAAAATTCCAGAGTATTGACCAATAGCAAAACCTGCAATTATTGAAAATAATAAACCGCCTATAAACCCTTCAATTGTTTTTTTAGGAGATACTTTTTCAAATAATTTTCGTTTTCCAAAATTTTTACCCACTAAAAAGGCAAAACTATCATTAGTCCAAATAATAAATATTATATAAATAACTATGTTTGGATGATAAGAACCATTAATGAAAGGAAGGTTCATTAAGAAGTAAAATGGTAATACTAAATATATAACTTGTAAAAAAAGTTTTTTAGCTAAAGTATCTGTTTTAATTAGTTTGGAGCTAATAAGTAAATAAATCAAAGCAGTAGATCCAACTATAGTAATGCCAAATAAAAAATCAGTGTACTTAAAAGTTGTATTCTTAAAAGTTAAATAAACAACACTAGCTAAAAGTATATATGGAATTATATTTTTTGTTTGTATAATTTTAGAAAGTTCCCAAATACAAACAGTAGCAAACAAAGCAAGTAATCCTATGTATGTTTCTGCAGAAAAAAGAATAGCAGAAATAAATAGAATAGCATAAACAAGTGCGGAAAGACTTCTTACAAAAAGGTTAGACATATTTTAAAGGTCTTCAAAGAGCAGCAAATATAAATCTTTTGTGTTATTATTACCATAACTCAAAAAATTATCATCCTCAACTTCAAATTTATAATTCTTAACAGAACTGATATTTGTTGGAATATTACCGCTAAAATGTGTTTTAATACCTGTTAATCCTTCTCCAGTGTTTTTTACAAGCTGGCTCGTAGTTGCATAAACTATAAAATGTTTAGAAAGAGAAGCTATTTTATGACTGCCTAATTGATTGGATGAAAATAAAATTTCTCCTTTATCGGCAATTAAATGTTCACAAGAAGTAAAAAAAGGTACAGATTCTGAGGAATAGTTTTGTACAGAAATATCAATTTTTTCAGTAATCTTTAATAAATCAAAATCGGTACAAGTAATTTTGCGCCAATTGTTTTCTTGTAAGATGTTCTTTAAATTATTACTTACTTCGTTTATTGATGTACAGTATAAAAATTTTCCTCCTTTATTAATAAAATGATGAACAAAAGAATCATCTAAAGACAAATAAACTTCTTGTTCGTTGGCTTTTTTTTCTTTAGATGATTCTTGATATATTTTAAATATTTTTTTGAAAAAATTCATTAAAATAAAAACTATTCTTCTGTTGTAATTTGAGGTTTTTCTTCTTTTCCAAAAGGTCTGTCTCCAAATATTTTTACTAAATCGTCTTTAAATATAACTTCTTTTTCAAGTAATAAATCAGCTAATTCAGTTAATTTATCTCTGTTTTGATCTAGTATGTCAACAGCTCTTTTGTATTGATTCTCTATTATTTCAGAGATTTCTTCATCAATTTTTTGTGCAGTTGCTTCACTGTATGGTTTTACAAATGAATCATTACCTGAAGAATCATAGTAAGTAACGTTTCCTACTTTATCATTTAAGCCATAAACAGTAACCATAGCTCGAGCTTGTTTAGTAACCTTTTCTAAATCACTTAACGCTCCAGTTGAGATTTTATTAAAAATTAGTTTTTCAGCTGCTCTACCTCCCATAGTAGCACACATCTCATCAAGCATTTGTTCTGTTTGAACAATTTTTCTCTCTTCAGGAAGGTACCAAGCAGCTCCTAACGATTGACCACGAGGAACAATAGTTACTTTTACTAAAGGGGCAGCATGTTCTAACATCCAACTAACAGTTGCGTGACCAGCTTCATGAAAAGCAATTACTTTCTTTTCTTTAGGAGTAATAACCTTATTTTTCTTTTCTAATCCACCTACGATTCTATCAACAGCATCTAAAAAGTCTTGATGTTCAATAGCTTCTTTACCTTTTCTAGCAGCAATTAAAGCGGCTTCATTACACAAGTTAGCGATATCTGCACCTGAGAATCCAGGTGTTTGTTGTGCTAAAAATTCTAAATCGGCATTAGCAGCTAATTTCAAAGGTTTAATGTGAACCTCAAAAATTTCTCTACGTTCGTGTAGGTCTGGTAAGTCAACATAAATTTGACGATCAAAACGACCAGCACGCATCAAAGCTTTGTCTAATACATCAGCGCGGTTGGTAGCAGCTAATACAATTACATTAGTATCAGTACCAAAACCATCCATTTCAGTTAATAATTGGTTTAAGGTATTCTCACGTTCGTCATTACCACCAGTCATACTGTTCTTACCTCTAGCACGTCCAATAGCATCAATTTCATCAATAAAAATGATTGAAGGAGATTTTTGTTGTGCTTGTTTAAATAAGTCACGTACACGTGAGGCACCAACACCAACAAACATTTCAACAAAATCTGAACCAGATAAAGAGAAAAAAGGAACTCCAGCTTCACCAGCAACAGCTTTTGCTAATAAGGTTTTACCTGTACCAGGAGGTCCTACTAATAAAGCTCCTTTAGGAATTTTACCTCCTAATTTGGTGTATTTTTCAGGGCTCTTTAAGAAGTCTACAATTTCTTGAACTTCTTCTTTAGCACCTTCTAAGCCAGCTACATTTTTAAAGGTAGTTTTAACTTTAGTGTTTTCGTCAAAAAGCTTAGCTTTAGATTTACCAATGTTAAAAATTTGCCCTCCAGCACCACCGCCTCCAGCAGCACCAGACATTCTTCTCATAAAGAAAAGCCAAATAACAATCAATAAAATAAAAGGAAGGAAGCTAATAATGGTATCCATCATGCTAGTCCTTTCAACATTAACTTTATCGAAGTCAAGATTTTTATCCTCTTTTTCTTTGTTAATTTCATTTTCAAAATTTTGTAAATCACCAAAGTTGTAAGTGTAAAGAGGAGATCCTTTTCTGTAAAATGGAGAATCTGCTAGTTTTTTATGCTCTTCTTTTTTCTCAGCTTCAGGCTTTAAAAATATTTGAGCAACATTATTGTTTTCTACAACGATTTCTTTAATATCGTTTGCTTGAAGAATTTTGGTAAACTCGTTTTTTGTAATATTACGAGAACCTAAATTACCAGAATTAAAAAAGCTTAATCCTAGTAGGATAACTATTATTGGTATGTATAGCCAAAATGAATTAAAACTAAATTTTGGCGCATTTTTTTTATTATCACTCATAAAAAGGTGTATAAAATGTTAGCAATTATGCTGGGTTGATTTCTGTAATTTTTGCATCTCCCCAAAGGCTTTCAATATCGTAAAATTCACGAACTTGTTTTTGAAAGATGTGTACAACAACATTTACGTAATCCATAAGAACCCATTCAGAGTTTCCTTGCCCTTCAATGTGCCAAGGTTTATCTTTTAGTTCTTTACTTACTATTTTTTGTACAGAGCCGGAAATGGCATTAACTTGTGTGTTCGAATTAGCAGAACAAACTACAAAATAATCACAAACAGTGTTTTCTATCTCTCTTAGATCTAGTAATTGGATATCTTCTCCTTTTACATCATCAATCCCTTTAATAATCACAGCTAAAAGATCGTCTGTGTTTGTTTGTTTTATTGTCATTAAAAAAAATTAAGTTTTAGCAAAGTTATTATTTTTTTGCGAGTAATTTATGTAATATTGATACTTGTTTTACACGCTAAATTCATATGAAAATAATCAAACTTAATGCCATCGACTCTACCAACAGTTTTTTAAAGAATATGGTGTCAAAAGTGGTAGTTGATGATTTTACGGTGGTAGTCGCAAAAACACAAACTAAAGGTAGAGGTCAAATCAATTCTGAATGGGTTGTTGAAGAGGGGAAAAACCTTACTTTTAGTGTGTTTTCAAGGTTTGTAGGGTTAAATATTCGAGAGCACAAGTACTTAAATTTTAGTGTTTCATTAAGTGTTTTTCAAGCTTTAAAAGCATTAAGAATACCAAACTTGTCGGTAAAATGGCCAAACGACATTCTGTCAGGAAATAAAAAAATAGTGGGTATATTAATTGAAAATACTCTTAAAGGGAATGATTTAGTGTCTTCTGTAATTGGTATAGGGGTCAATGTAAATCAAGCATCATTTCCCGAAAATTTACCAAATGCGTCTTCTATAAAAATGATTCTAGGAAAAGAGTTTGATTTAGAAACGTTGCTAGAAAGCATTTTAATGAAGCTAAAAGATTATTTTAATCTCTTAGAAAAAAAAGAATATGACTTACTAGAAAAGGCTTACTTAAAAGTATTGTATAAAAAAAATGTTCCAACAATGTTTAAAAATAGTCAGAACACTTTATTTATGGGGAAAATTATTGGAGTTTCAAAAAGTGGAAACCTCCAAATAGAATTAGAAAACGAAACGATTCAAGAATTTGGTTTGAAAGAAGTTTCGTTTGCTACTTTATAACTTTTCTAAATTTTCAGTTAATGTACCTATAAACTTTGTTAAAGGAGCTTTAACCATCATAGCCATCATAGCATTAAATTCGCCATTAAACTTTAAAGTAACTTTACTTTCACTATCGTTAATTTCATTAATATCAGCAGCTAATGTAAAAGGTAGTTTACTGCTTGCAGCGCCTAAAGTAACATTAGAATATTCTGTTTTTTCTTTCATGATTAAGCGAATTTCTGGCATACCTTTTAAACCAAAAATAAAGCTGTCACCATCAACCTCAAATTTTTGAGTGTTTTCAGGCATTAGTTGTTCAAAGTTTTCTAATTTAGTTAGAAATTCAAATAAATCTTTAGATGATTTTTTTACAGTAACTGTATTTCCTTCTATATTCATTGTTGTGCTGTTATTTATTGTTTTGATTCCATTCACTAGGGGCAATTCTCCAATCTTCTAATGTTCGAAGTTCTTCACTAGTAATATATTTACTATCTAAGGCTTGTTCTAATAAATGTTCATAATTACTCAAAGTAGTAAGTTCTACTTTATCATTTTTAAAATTCTCAGTGGCAATATTAAATCCGTAAGAAAAAATAGCTATCATTCCTTTTACATTGGTATGTGCTTCTTTAAGTGCTTTTACAGCATTTAAACTACTTTTTCCTGTACTAATTAAATCCTCAATCACTACAACGTTTTGACCACTTTCTATATGTCCTTCAATTTGATTTTGTCTACCATGTTTTTTGGGTTCTGGTCTAACGTACACAAAAGGTACTCCAAGTTCTTGAGCAACTAATATACCAATAGCAATAGCACCAGTAGCAACACCTGCAATAACATCAGGTTTACCGTGTTTTTCTTCTACCAGTTTAGCAATTTCTTGTTTTAAAAAGTTTCTAACAGGAGGGTATGATAGCGTGATTCTATTGTCACAGTAAATAGGTGATTTCCAGCCAGAAGCCCATGTGAAAGGTTCTTGGGGACTTAATTTTATAGCCTTAATTTGCAAAAGAAGCTCGGCAGTTTTTTTTGCTGTATCTTTGTTAAAATCCATAGCGCAAATGTATAAAGTTTTTGTTAATGATAAACCAATAATCTTTACAACTTCATTTAAAAATGAAGAAGATTTTCCAGTTTATATTTACAAAAATACAATTATTCAAGAACTTATTTATAAGTTAAAAGTAGGTAAGTTAAACGGTTTTTATATCTATTCTAATAATTTAATAGAAGATTGGAAAGATTTTAAGGTTAAATTTAAAGTAATAATTGCTGCTGGAGGTTTGGTTTTAAACGGAAGTAAAAAAGTATTGTTTATTTACAGAGGAAATAAATGGGATTTACCCAAAGGACGTATTGAGGAAGGAGAGAACTTAATGGAAGCAGCAATAAGAGAAGTGGAAGAAGAATGTGGTATTGAAAAACTAATTATTAATAAAGAACTCCTTATTACATACCATTTGTTTATACAACAAAATGAATATCGATTAAAAGAAACACACTGGTATTTAATGTTTTCTAATTATGAAGGAAGTTTAACCCCTCAATTAGAAGAAGGTATTACAAAAGCAGAGTTTAAAAATAAAAAAGAAACAATTGAAGCATTACAGAATACATTTGCTAATATAGTAATGGTCTATGAATCTTATTTAGATAACATCGATTAATGACACTCTGTCATAAAAAATGATTGGTTTTGTGTCTTTTTCTGTCAAAATACAAATAAAAAACCAATGGCATACACTTTGACTAATACTACTCGTAAAATTGAATTTAAAACTTAAAAAAAGATAAATAAAGATTATGAGTAAAATTATAGGTATAGATTTAGGTACTACGAACTCATGTGTGTCTGTGATGGAAGGTAATGAGCCTGTAGTAATTCCAAATGCAGAAGGAAAAAGAACAACCCCTTCTATAGTTGCATTTGTAGAAGGAGGTGAACGTAAAGTAGGAGATCCTGCAAAGCGTCAAGCAGTAACAAACCCAACTAAAACAGTTTATTCTATTAAACGTTTTATGGGGAATAAATATTCTGAGTCTCAAAGAGAAGCAGAAAGAGTTCCTTATGAGGTAGCAAAAGGTGATAACGATACACCAAGAGTTAAAATTGATGATCGTATGTATACACCTCAGGAAATTTCTGCAATGATATTACAGAAAATGAAGAAAACTGCTGAAGATTACTTAGGTCAAGGAGTTTCTGAAGCTGTAATTACTGTGCCAGCATACTTTAACGATGCTCAACGTCAGGCAACTAAAGAAGCAGGAGAGATTGCAGGATTAAAAGTTCGTCGTATTATTAACGAGCCTACAGCTGCAGCTTTAGCTTATGGATTAGATAAAGCAAATGATGATAAGAAAATTGTAGTATTTGACTTTGGTGGAGGTACACATGATGTTTCTATCCTAGAATTAGGAGATGGAGTATTTGAAGTATTAGCTACTGATGGAGATACGCACTTAGGAGGCGATGATGTAGATGAAAAAATCATTAACTGGTTAGCAGATGAGTTTAATGCTGAAGAAAATATGGATTTACGTAAAGATCCTATGGCATTACAACGTTTAAAAGAAGCTGCTGAAAAAGCGAAGATAGAATTATCAAGCACAACTTCTACAGAAATTAACTTACCATATATCACTGCTACAGCTAGTGGACCAAAGCACTTGGTAAGAACGTTAAGTAGAGCTAAGTTTGAGCAATTAATTGACGATTTAGTAAAAAGAACTATCGAGCCTTGTCAAACAGCGTTAAAAAATGCTGATTTATCAACTTCTGATATCGATGAGATTATCTTAGTAGGAGGTTCAACTCGTATTCCTGCAATTCAAGAAGCAGTTGAGAAGTTCTTCGGAAAAGCGCCAAGTAAAGGAGTAAATCCAGACGAAGTTGTATCGTTAGGAGCAGCAATTCAAGGAGGAGTGTTAACTGGTGATGTAAAAGACGTATTATTATTAGATGTAACACCATTATCATTAGGAATTGAAACAATGGGTAATGTATTTACAAAGTTAATCGATGCAAATACAACCATTCCAACTAAAAAGTCGCAAGTATTCTCTACAGCAGTAGATAACCAACCATCAGTAGATATTCACGTATTACAAGGTGAAAGAGCGATGGCAGCAGACAATAAAACAATTGGTCGTTTCCAATTAACAGATATTCCACCAGCACCAAGAGGAGTTCCTCAAATTGAAGTAACTTTTGATATTGATGCAAACGGAATCATCAACGTATCTGCAGCGGATAAAGCAACAGGTAAATCTCAAAACATCCGTATCGAAGCTTCTTCTGGATTAACAGATGAAGAAATTCAAAAGATGAAAGCAGATGCAGAAGCAAATGCAGATGCAGATGCAAAGGCTAAAGAAACTGCAGATAAAATTAACGGAGCAGATTCCATGATTTTCCAAACTGAAAAGCAATTAAAAGAGTTTGGTGATAAATTATCAGCAGATAAGAAAGAACCAATCGAGGCTGCTTTAGAAGAGTTAAAGAAAGCACACGAATCTAAAGACCTTGCTGCTATCGATGCTGCAATGGAAAAGATTAACGAAGCTTGGAAAGTTGCTTCTGAAGAGATGTATAAAGCACAACAAGATGCACAAGCAAATGGAGCTGGTGCGCAAGGAAGTGCAGATGCAGGAGCTTCAGCTGAAGGAGGAGATAATGTAGAAGATGTAGATTTTGAAGAAGTAAAATAAATTTGATTGTATTATCCTAAAAAGCATTACAAGTTTTATTAGGACTGTAGATGTAAAAAAGCTCGTCATTTGACGGGCTTTTTTGCTTTTAAATAGATATTAGGTGTTTTAGAAAAAAAAAAAAGTGTTTTAGAAAAAGATAAAATCACTTCAGCAGTTTTTTCACTGTAAGAGGTGTCCTGTGTGTAATTTTACTTCCAATATAAGGGAGAAGTGCTTTATAACTATAAGGAAGCACAAAAAATAAATCAGAAAAATAAACACACATGAGAAAAAAAATTAACATGTATGCAAGTGCTATTCTTTTTGTACTTGTAAGTATCACAAGTTGTGATAAGGATGAAGAAATTATTCCAGCAGAGTTTTCTATTACTGATATAGAAAAGGATTTTGGAGCAGTAGAAGTAGAACAAACTATTAACTATTCGTTTAAAGTAACAAATGAGGGAGGTTCAGATTTAGAAATAGATGAATTTGTATTAAAAGGAACAAATGCTGCTGATTTTTCAACTAGTGCAGTACCAAAAGTAATTAAAAAGGAAGAATCGTATACTTTTGAAATTACCTTTGCTCCTTTAACAGAAGGAGAAAAAAAGGCTATCTTAGAAATTACGACTAATATTGGGAAAAAAGAAGTAAAAGTAACAGGAATTGCAAAACCAAAACCATTACCAGGTGTTGATTTAAGTGAAACGGCTTTGGTTTTTGGAAACGTAGAGATTAATCAAACAAAAGACGCTACGTTTACTATAACTAATAGTGGAGATGCAGACTTAGAAATTACAGGCTTTGAAATAAAAGGGACCAATGCTGCTAACTTTTCAACTTCAGCAACAACAGAAACTTTAGCTGCAGGAGAAACTAAAACCATTACGGTAGTATTTGAGCCAACCAATGTAGGAGAAAAAACAGCAAGTTTAGAGGTGACAACTAATGCAGGTGTTAAAGCCATTGCCTTAAGCGGTAAAGCTACAGCAACACCTATGTCAGTTATAGAGTTTAGTGAATCACCTATAAGTTTTGGGAATGTTGAAGTAGGTGAAGACTTATCTAAAAATATTATAGTTTCTAATACAGGAAATACAGATTTAGAGATTACTAATGTGAATATTATAGGAGGTAGTTCATCATCATCTTTTACAGTAATAGGAGGAACAAGTTCATTAATAAGAACTATTGCTCCAGGTGATACATATACTTTTGAAGTTAAGTTCACGCCAAGTTCACAAGGATTTGCTTCAGCATCTATTAGATTTTTTAATAACTCTAGTGAAAATGAAGTGTTTTTACCAATGAATGGAACAGGAACAGCGCCAGCACAACCTGCAATTGCTTTTAGTGAAACAGGATTAAACTTTGGTGATGTTACTGTAGGGAACTCTGGAAATGATTTAACTTTTGCTATTCAGAATAATGGTCAAGGAAATTTAGAGGTAAGTAATATTAGAATGAGCGGAGCCAATGCTAATAACTTTACTTTGGTAAATGTATCTGCACCACAAACGATTGCTCCTAATAGCTTTTATGAGGTAACAGCACGTTTTACACCACAATCTGAAGGACAAAAGCAGGCAATGATAGTTGTAGAAAGTAATGATCCTACAAAACCGAGTTATGCTATTATTATTAGTGGAAAGGGGTTGCAAGCTGCTACAGGTAATATTGTAAACATACCAGATGCCAACTTTAAGTCAGCATTGGTAGGGGATTCATCGATAAATACAAATGGAGATGGTGAAATTCAGGTTTCAGAAGCACAAGCTTACACAGGTGTCATTCGTGTAGATGGTCTTAGTATTTCAGATGTTACTGGTTTAGAGGTTTTTGAAAATATTTCACAATTTCATGCAATGAACAACTCTTTAACAAGTATAGATTTAAGCCAAAACACAGCAATAACACATTTGTCGTTAAAAAACAATAACTTAACTTCATTAGATCTTTCAGCTAATACAGCTTTACAAACAATATTAATTCAGCAAAATAGTATTAGTACAATAGATTTAACAAATCATTCTAGCTTAGTGAATTTTCAATGTGGAGGTAACAATATTTCTACGTTAGTGTTACCTACTATTGCAAACGGTTTAAGAACTTTATATTTAGAACAGAATCAAATTAGTACGTTAGATGTTTCTATGTATCCAGATTTAAGAACACTTGTTGCTTATAATAACAACTTATCAAGCATGGATATTTCTAATAATTCAAGAGTAATTTCATTGCATTTAAGAAATAATAATTTAACAAGTTTAAACGTAGCAAATGGTAATAATGTAAATTTCATTTATATGATTGCAGATGGAAATGATAACTTAACATGTATTCAACATGATGCTGGTTTTGATCCTTTGAATCCACCAAATACACAAGCAAACCAATGGGTTAAGCCATCTGGAGCTTCTTGGAATACAGTCGCATGTCAATAAAAAACATTCCCTTTAAATAGTAATTCAAGAAAGAAAGTTACCTGTGTAAAAAGCAGGTAGCTTCTAATAGCATAAAAACAATAATAGAAATGAAAAAATATACAATATTAGTTTGTTTATTCTTAGCTAGTTTTTTGTTTCATCAAACAGCCAATGCTCAGTTTGGTAATATGTTAAAAAAAGCTAAGCAAAAAGTAACAAAAAAAATAGAAGAGAAAGCTTCTTCATCAATAGAAAAATCAACTACAAGTTCAGATACTAATTCAACGTCTAATACAAATGAGTATTCAGATGAAGAGTTTAAGAAAGAGTTAGCTAAAAAGTATCCCAACGATAAAGAAAAGCAAGATTTTTATTTTAAAAAGTATAAAGAATATCAACAAAAACAAGTAGCGGAAAAAGAAGCCTTATTAGCTAAAGAAAATAGTAAAGGAACAGTTGTGAGCGAAATTCCTTCACCTATAGAAAGTAGTGAAAATGATAAATTTAAAGACAATCAAATTTATGTATTAAACAGAACGAAATTTAAAAAAATGCCTGCTTATGATGGTGGTTTTTCTGATAAGATGGAACTGTCTGGTTACTACCATTTATCACAATACTTTGTTAGAAATCCTTCAAGTCATTTTGATAGCAATCCAGGTGATATTTACGAAGGCTTTTCTATTGAATATGATCCAACATCATATCAGTTAAATGCATATTTTTCACCAAACCAAAAACGTTATGGTGTGGTTCCTGAAAAATATAGAAAATCTGCCGATAAAGGTAATATTCAGTTCCAATTTGGAATGGGAGGCGGACCAGAATGGACTAATGCTAATGTTCTCTTATTGGAACCAGGAGTATTATTAATTGGAGCAGAGGTATATCATAAAAACGATAACGTTGGTCATAAGTGGATGAATAATGCTCAACCAAAGCAGTTTGTAATAGCTGCAAAAAATCCAGAAAAAATTAAGAAGTATTATAAAAATCCTGAATTAACATCTCAAACAACTTTTGCTAAGTTTGATAACTTACGTAAAGATTGGTTAGGAGCAAAGTTAAATAGTGTAACAATGCCAGCAAAAGGGAGTTTTGATAAAAACTCAGCAATTAAAAATGCAGCTGTAAGTGGATTGAATAAATATTATGGTAAAATGAGTATGAAAAATATATATCAATACATGACATCTGATAAATGGTCAACTGTAAAACATAAGGTAACAGGGGTACCTTTATATCAATGGGCTGTAGGAGCTGTTGTACAGAAAAATTCAGATGGGCAATGTATGTTGCAACAGTTTATAGTAAGAAAAGATTATATAGGTGGAGGAAAATATGGGAGTCCTTTTTTTAATGGAATTAACAGAGGAAGTATTAGAGCTCCTTATGGAGGGTATGTAAAATGTGATGCTAAACCTAAAAACTAAAATACAGACTTTAAGTTAAGAATAGTTCTAAAAGGTGGTGTTTTGCGTATTATTGCATAACCACCTTTTTTTGTAATAAAATTAAATTTGTGAAAAAAACTTTTTATATACTAATCTTTATTTCTTTTCTCTTTGAAAATGTATTTTCACAGGAGCCTTTTTATACACAATTTACATCTGATGATGGATTAGTATCTTTAGCAAATTATAATATTATACAAGATAAAAATAACCTAGTTTGGGTTGGAGGGGAGCAAGGTTTGTTTTATTACAACGGTAAAAGATTTAGGCAAGTTAAAAATACTATTTCTACCACAAAAAGTATTTTTAACTTACAAATAGATAAGGAAGGACAAATTTGGTGTTCGACCATTTCAGGACATATTTATAAAGTAGTAAATAAAGAACTACAATTATTTAAAGATTTTTCAAATGAATTGAAAGGAGCATTTGCAAGCTTAATTGTTTTTAATGATGATGTGTTCTTTATATCACAAAGAAAAAGTTACCAAATAGATAAAAAAACTGCGTCGATAAAAAAAGACCTAAATGCCAATATTTCTAAAATAGCAAAAACAAAAAATGGTTTTTTTTACTACAATTTAAAAGAAACTAATACTATAACTCAAGTTTATGAAGAAAGTGGGCAAGCAGTTTTTAAAAAAATAAACTTTGATATAGAAAAAAACTTTTTAAATGAAGGAAAGCTTCAAATGTTTGAATGGTTTGATGATGTTGTTGTTAAAGTAGAAAAGGAGAACTCAAAGATATTTTCAGTTAATATACATACGAGAAAAATAACTACCACAAAACTTCCTGAAGCTCTTAAAAAAGCACAAGTTTATAATACCAAAAAGTTTAAAGAAAACTGGTTGTTAACATCAAAAGGTATTTATATAACTTTAAACAAAAACAAAGTAAATAATACTAAACAAATTTTTAAAGATTATCATATAACTGATGTTCTAAAAGATAATGAGAATAATTATTGGCTTGCAACACTGCAAAATGGAATTTTCGTTGTGCCAAGTTTAGAAATAACGAAGAAAAGTTTTGTGGAAATAAAAGAAGATATTATCTCAATAGAAACCATTGGTAATAATAGATTATTATTAGGAACTCAAAATGGTAACTTAATAGATTACAATACAGAAGATAATTATTATAAAATTATCAGTTTATCTAATCAACGACCTGTTAATAGAATAAAATATAATAAAAACCTACAAAAAGCATATATAAGCACAAACGGAACCAGTAGCTATACATATGATATAAAAAAGTTGAAAATTACTAATGTAGGAAATCAGTTTACCACAGCTAAAGGTTTTACGAAAATAAATAAAGATTCATTGGTGTATCTATCATATCGACGTGCTATTATTTATACTCAACTTTCTAGAAATAAAGATTATATAGTTTTAGAAAACAAAAGACCTATTAGTACTCATTACGATTCAAAAAACAAACTTATTTACGTTACTTATATTGATGGAACAGTAGCCTATAACAATAAATTACAAACTATTCCAGTACATCATCAAAATAAACCTATTATTTTTTCTGAATACACTCAAACTACTAACGGTAAAATATGGGCAACTACAAGAGATAAAATTTTAGCTTTAGAGGCAGGAAAAGTAACTGATAGCATAACCTGTTTAAACGGATTGTTAAAATCTCAAATAAAAGGAATTTTAGGGAAGGACAATTTTCTATGGATTGTTACTGAAAAAGGAATACAGCGATACGATACAGATAAAAAAATAATAAATACAATAAACTTAACTGATAAAAGTGCTATAAAATTTAAAACTCCAGTAATACAAAATAATTATTTATGGATACCTGGTAACAATTTTTTATGTAGAATAAACACATCTGTTCCAGAGTTAATAGAACCAAAATTAGCTCCGTTAGCCTACATAAGTAATGTTAAAATTGGAGGAATAGAACAAGAAATAAAAACAAAATACAAACTGCCTTACAAAACTAACGACATTACATTTAACTTTAATGCTAATGGATTTAAATCTAGTAGTAAAAATGTTTTTCAATATAAACTTTTAGGTTTTAATACAGAATGGCAAACATCTGAGTTAAACGATGATGTAGTAAGATATATTGGAATTCCATCAGGAAGATATAAGTTTTTACTTAGAACCAAAAGTTTAGATGGAAGTATAGGAAAAGAAAGTAAAGGAGTTAAAATAATTGTACAAAAGCCTTTTTGGGAAAGTTGGTGGTTTATTGTGACAATATTTATAATATCTGTTTTAGGAATAATAATATATTACCGAATTAAATTAAAATGGAAAGAAGAGGAAGGAGAACGAGAACTAGAAAGGGTAATTTTAGATAGTAGAATAAGTAAGTTAAGGCTAGAAAACTTACGCTCACAAATGAACCCTCATTTTATTTTTAATTCCTTAGGAGCTATTCAAGATTATGTAATGAAGAATGAGAAATATTTAGCAAGTGATTACTTAGTTAAATTTTCTCGTTTAATAAGAATGTATTTAAATCATAGTAGAGTAAATGTAATACTACTCAAAGAAGAACTTAGTTCACTCGAGATTTATATATCATTAGAGCAATTACGATTTGAAAATAAATTTAAGGTTCACTTCTTAGTAGATAAAAACATAAATAAAGATCAAATTGAAGTTCCGCCGTTGTTTATACAACCTTTTGTAGAAAATGCTATAAAACACGGACTTGTTCATAAGAAAGACCGAGGGAATTTATGGATAACAATAGAAGAAAATATTAACAAGGTTTTAATTATAACGATAAAAGATGATGGTGTTGGACGAAAAAAATCTTCAGAAATTAATAAGAAAAGAAAAGGGCATAAGTCTTTTGCTGTAAACGCTACCCAAGAGCGAGTTTCGTTGTATAAGAAAGAAAAGTTATTTGATATTTCAGTAGATTTTACGGATAAAGTAGATGAAAACAATAATGCTACAGGAACGATAGTAACACTAAAAATAAAAAGAATTTAATAATGAAAGCTTTAATAATTGATGATGAGGCAAAAGCACGTAGTGTAATGAAAACGATGCTTACAGAGTTTTTTCCTGAAATAAAAAATGTTATTACAGCAGATAACTTAGTAGATGGAGTAAAGTCAATTAAAGAAAACAATCCAGACATTGTTTTTTTAGATATTGAAATGCCTGAGTACTCAGGTTTAGAAATATTAGATTTTATTTCAGAGCCTATAGAGTTTCAATTAATTTTTACAACAGCATATCAACAATACGCATTAGAAGCACTAAAATTATCTGCAATAGATTATTTGGTTAAACCAATTGACAGAGAAGAGTTACGAGTAGCTATAAATAAAGCAAAAGTTAATATTAACCAAAAAAAGGTAACAGCACAATTTTCAGAGTTAAAAAAAGCCATTCAATCATTATCATCACATAAAATCGCTTTAGAAGTACCAGGAGAAATTATTTTTGTTTCGCATGAAGATATTTTATACTTAGAAGCAGATGGAATGTATACAAAAGTACATTTAGCAAATAGAGAAAGAGAATTAATTTGTAAACCACTAGCATATTTTGAAAATCAACTTCAGGGAAACAACTTATTTTTTAGATGTCATAGGTCTTACTTAATAAACCTTCATTATTTAGAAAAATTTGTTAAAAAAGACGGAGATTTTTTATTAATGCAAAATCAAACAACAATTCCTATTTCAAAAACAAAAAAGCAAGAATTTCTAAAAATTATAAAAGAAGTATTTTAGATTTGTAAAATGCAATTTTACCAAAAAGAAATTCAATTACCAGCATTTAATAGAGGCTATCACTTAATTACAGATGTTTTGTTAGAAGCACTTCCAGAACTTGAAAATATTCAAATAGGACAGTTACAGGTATTTATAAAGCATACTTCTGCTAGTTTAACCATTAATGAAAATGCAGATCCTACCGTTCGAATAGATTTCGAATCGCATATCAATAAAATGGTTCCTGAAAATATGCCATACTATAAACACGATTATGAAGGTGCCGATGATATGCCAGCACATATTAAAAGTTCTATGTTAGGATGTCAGGTACAAATTCCAATTACCAATGGAAATCTCAACTTAGGAACTTGGCAAGGAATATACTTAGGTGAGCACAGAAATTATGGAGGTAAAAGAAAAATAGTACTAACCGCTTTTGGAAATTAAATGAAGTATCATAAATTCAATTTTTACAGAAGTACGTACTGTGAGTTTGAAATGCAAAATGTCAATTTCTTTGATGATATGAAGGCACATTTTCAAAGTAAATCAGGTAGTTATTACTATTACACAGCCGAGGGTGTTTTTCGTTATTCAAATCACTGGGGTAGGGTTGCCAATTGTCGTTGGAAGATTCAGGGAATAGAAAACTATAAAAATCAAAATTATTATGTAGGGTACGCAAATTGGTCTGATTTTTATCCACTAAATAGTACTGATAAAGTATTCTATTTAGAAGTAGATTATACAGTGCATAAAGTGAATATTAAAAGAGTTCAAAATAATTCAGAAGAAGCTCATTTTTTAATGACTTCAGAGTTTGCACATCAGCGTTTAAAACAAATTCAAACTCTGTTTAAAGAATACAAGTGGGCACGTTATTATGAAGAGGATATTGAAACTTTAAGAAGAAAAATAATTGACAAACTCATCACAACAAACAAAACCTTACAGCAAGTTAAATTAGAGTTATAAATCTTTATAATCTCTATTAACGCCAAGACTAAATCCAAAACGGGTGTCACTCTCTCTACCAAGTCTGTGAATAGCTACTTTACCTAATGGAATTTTACCAAACTCATTATTAGTAATTTCTTCATTATTTAAAAAAAGCTTTCCTTTAAACTGCTTTTGGGTGTTATACTCACTTCTATCTTTTTTATTTTGATAAACATTTATGGATAAAATATTATCTCTATCAGTATAACCGCAAAAAATACCATGTGTATCCCAAATAATATAATTATTACTTTTTTTTAATTCTCTACTAGGTTTGCCTAAAACATCAATTAAAGTATTATAATTAGTAGGAAATGTAAGAGGTTTATTATTAACATGTATAATGTTAGTATCACATATAATAGTTAAACTCGTTACTTTTTTCTTTTTAAAAAAATTAAACATGACAGTTATTGATTTGATTAACGGGGGCGAGCGTAAAACTAAAAAATAAATTTTAACTAACTCCTTTCTCTTTTAGTTAAATTTGCTAATTAGATTTAAAATCCTAATAAACAATGAACATACCTCAAACAAGTTTTCCTCGAATAATAATTATAGGAGGTGGGTTTGCAGGATTGGCAGTAGCAAGAGCTCTAGAAAACCAAGATTTACAAGTAGTATTAATAGATAAGCACAATTACCATACTTTTCAACCTTTACTATATCAAGTAGCCACAGGAGGATTGGAGCCTGACAGTATAGCGTTCCCTTTGAGAAAAAGATTTAATGATGTAGAAAACTTTTTCTTCAGATTAGCAAAAGTAACCCAAATACATGCCGAGAAAAACTATATAGAAACTACGATAGGAAATTTAGAGTATGATGAGTTGATTATAGCCACAGGTTCAACAACAAACTTTTTTGGAAATACAAATATTCAAAAGTATGCTATGGAAATGAAATCGGTTCCACAAGCATTAAATATTCGTAGTTTGGTATTAGAAAACTTTGAAGAAGCATTATTGGTAACAGATTTAGAAAAGCGAAGAGCGTTAATGAATTTTGTTATTGTAGGAGGTGGACCAACAGGAGTAGAGTTGGCAGGAGCTTTGGCAGAAATGAAAAAAGGAATTTTACCTAAAGACTACCCAGACTTAGATATTCGGCAGATGAAAATTAATCTCATTCAAAGCTCAGGAGAGCTATTAAAAGGAATGAGTAATGGAGCTTCTAAAAAAGCGGAAGATTTTTTAATAAAATTAGGAGTAGATGTGTGGAAAAATCTTCGTGTACTTGATTATGATGGAGAAACTGTTACTACAAACGGAGAAGATCATTTTAAAGCACAAACGGTTATTTGGGCAGCAGGAGTAAAAGGAGCTGCTGTTAATGGTTTAAATGAAGAATGTGTAGTTGAAAGAGCTAATCGATTTAAAGTAGATGAATACAACAAAGTAATAGGCTACAATAATATTTATGCTATTGGAGATGTAGCATGTATGGAAACTAAAACTTATAAAAGAGGGCATCCAATGATGGCGCAACCAGCGATTCAACAAGGACGATTATTAGGTAAAAATATCTTAGCCAAAATAAAAAGCAAAAAACAAAAATCATTTGTGTACAACAGCAAAGGATCTATGGCAACCATTGGAAGAAATAAAGCGGTAGTAGATTTATCTCGTTGGAAATTTCAAGGAGTTTTTGCATGGTTTATATGGATGTTTGTACATCTATTTTCACTCATCGGATTTAGAAATAAAGCGGTAGTGTTTATGAATTGGGTATATAACTACATACGTTTTGATAGAGAAACAAGGTTAATTATTCGCCCTTATAAAAAGAAAAATAAGTATAGCTTTAAAGAACAAGAAAATGGCAATCACTAGAAATATTAAGTGTCCTAACTGTGGAGTTTTCAATAAAAATAGAGATTACTGTAAAAACTGTAATACATTAATTTCTTTTGAAAAAAAACAAGAAGAAAAAGTTACAGCTTATAAGCAAGAAGAACTCAAAAAAGCGAAGCATGAAATAGAAAATCCTAATTTAGCAGAACGATTAAAAAAACATTCGTTTTGGCTGTACCGTATTGTTGGTTGGGTTTTATATTCAGCATATTTATTGGTGAGTGCTATTGGAGCTTTAATAGCATGGTTTATAGCAATGGTAGCAGCAGGGTAGGGTAGCGTGAAACAAAAGATACTTACATATTATTTTGCTATTTCAATACTAATAGGGAGTCTAATTTATATAGCACAAAAGTTAATTATAAAACTACCTACATTAGTTAATAATTATGTAAACGATTTTTTAATAATTCCTATAATATTAACTATATGCCTTTATATTTTAAGATGGAGTAAGAATAATAAACATTATCAAATACCATTAGGGGTAATGGTTTATATATGTGTATTATATTCATTTTTTTTTGAGTTTATAATACCGAAATATATGGAAAGATATACAGCGGACATATTTGATGTTATTTTATATTTTATTGGAGGTTTTGTATTTTTAATTTTGCAAGAAAAGGAAATTAATTCTTGATAAGTAGGTGTTTCTAAATAAGAAGTAGTTATGAACTCAACTAAAAAAATACCCAATAAAACAGTAATCCGTATAAGTAATGCTATTGATTTTATTGAAAGAAATTTGGATAACAAACTTGTTTTAGAAGAAATAGCAGAAAAGGCATACTTCTCTCCATATCATTTTCATAGGCTTTTTAAAGCCGTAACCAAAGAAACGGTTAATGATTTTATAACGAGAAAGAGAGTAGAAAAGTCAGCTTCTTTTTTACTAAATAAAAAAAATAAAACAGTTACAGAAGTATCCGAAATAGTAGGTTTTGTAACCTTGTCATCATTTTCAAGAGCTTTTAAAAAGTTTTACGGAATGAGTCCTGCTGAATTTAAAAAAGAAAGTCCATCTAAATATAGCAAGATTTGTAAAACAGAAAGCAAGAATGGAAAAATAGAAACACAGTTTGAGCAATACATTTGTAATATAAATACAAACTTAAAATGGATGCAAATGAAAGCTAAAACCGAAGTAAAAAAAATGCCAACCTTAAAAGTAGCCTATTTAACACATCAAGGAAAAATGGATGCAGTAGAAAATGCTTACCATAAGCTAATGGAGTGGGCTTATCCTAAAGGGTTAATGCAGCAGGAAAATTTAAGAATGTTAACGGTATATCACGACAGTCCTAAAATTACTGATGAAGACAAAATAAGAATGAGTGTTTGTTTAACTTTAAATTCAGAGGTAAAAACTGAAGGAGAAGTAAGTGTAAAAGAAATACCTGAATTAAAATGTATAGTATCTCGTTTAGAAATTACTCCGTCAGAATTTCAACAAGCATGGGAAAGTAGTTTTGTGTGGATGAGTGAACATGGTTTCAAGAAAGCTGACCAAGATCCATATGAAATTTTTTATAACAACCCTAATGAACACCCCGAAGGAAAATGTATTGTAGATATTTGTATACCTGTTGACTAAAATATTGTAAAACATAAAAGGCATGACATTCTTTAGAATGTTATGCCTTTTTATTATACTTTATTGTTAAGATAACTCCTTTACAGCATCAGGTTTAGAAGTCAATATGCTTCTTACAACAAAATAACTAGTTAAGCCACAAACTAGCCCTACCATTGCAGCAGGAAAAATAGTATCATCACCTATTCCAATTGTAGAGGCAAATATTACAATTCCCAAAATTTCTGCTCCAAACCAAGAGCCAATCATTATACCTCTCCATTTATTAGAGCTTTCTCCTTTTTCTCCTGCTAATTCAGCTATTTTCTTACCTAAAAAAACTAATGCTAATATTTCTATCATATTTTAATTTTTGATTAAATTTTTCTTTTCATTTTTATTCATAAAATACTTATGAGTTTAATAAAATTGCTAACAAATCTTACTGACAACTAAAAAATATAATGAAGAAATATATAGCAATTTTGAGAACACCAAATATAAAAAATATTTTAATCTATTCTATAATTTTAATTCGATCTGGGTAACGTTTTGGTGCTACAGGTTGTTCGTCAGGGTACCCCAAAGCAACATTAATAGCGACTTCAAAACCTTCAGGAATGTTTAGTAGTTCTAAAATGTCTTTATTTTCTTCTAGATTTAAAATTGGTACTAAAGTCCCTAATGGGCACGTGCCTAAATCTATAGCATGCGCACTTAATAAAATGTTTTGTAAAATAATACCACTATCTAAATAGCTAATATTACTACTTTTATTTCTAGCTATAACAATAAGCGTTGGGGCGCTATGAAAAATGCTAAAACCAGGTTCTCTATAACGTGCGGCACTACCTTGAAACTCTTTGCCTTGTGCGTAATTTAAAAAACGATTATTAATTTCGATTAATAATTCTTGATTCTGAATAACGCGTACTTCCCAAGGTTGTTTATTCAATGCACTTGGCGCAAATAAAGCGCTTTTCATAACTGTATCTAATTGGGCTTTACTAACCTGTTGATCTGTATATTTTCTAATAGATCGGCGTGTTAAAATATTGTCTATAATGGCTTCGCGTTGTGACCCAGAATAGGTTGTTTTTTCTACGGGCTTTTCTTCACAAGAAAATAAAGCTATACTAAGAGCTAAAAACAAAAACTTCTTCATAATTACTACTGTATTGGATTGAATATTTTTTTACTAAATGAAAAATTAAATTTTAAAATAATATATATAATGTATAGATATACAACGTAAGCGGTTAAATGATAATAGTTAAGGGTAATAACAGATAAAGTAACACCTATAATAGCTAGCGTAAGAAAAAACAGCTGTTCTATTTGTATTTTTCTATTTATGCTTTTACCCCAAACTTTAGGTTTAAATGCTTGTGAAATTAAGTATGAAAACCCATTAAGGATTAAAATTGAAAAAGACATATACTCGTAACTAACGTTGCCTAAAAGCAATAAAAAAGCTACAAGTCCAATCATAGCGCCGTAATACAGTTTACCATTGGTATTGGTAGGGCTAGAAGGCATATCGGTAGCCATAAAAATAGTACCTAATAATACGCCTGCTAAAGAAAAGTGATAATTTTCACCACCATCTATTAACCAAAACCCAAGAAAAAATACAGCTAATAACGCTAGCGGAATATGCCAAGATATTCTATTTTTAAATAATAAATATAGTCCACCTAAGCTAATAGCCAATATTGAATATTCTCCCATAGCTCCACTAGTATTATAAACTAGTTGGTTTAAATATTGAGACAAAAATGGATGTTCTAAACCCGAGAATAAGTTAATACTTGGTGTGTTAACAAAGCTTTTGGTTGCCCAAATACTTGCCGAGGTCATAATTACAGGATAGAAAGTAGTCATAAATTCTCGTCCTACTAATGCAGGATTAAATCTATTTTTTCCTAATCCGCCCCAAACTACTTTACCAAAAATAATCGCAGCAGCAGCACCAAAAGCAACGATATACCAAGGTGTTATTGGCGAAATTGTAAAACACATTAACAAAGCAGTTACAATAGCAGAGCCATCTAAAATACTTTTATAATTTTTTGTGTATAAGAACGCGCAAACAAGTTCTGTTAATAAAGCAGTTCCTGTGGCCACTAACAGTAAGCTTAAAGCAAGCATACCAAACGCAATGATACTAATAATGGATAAAGGTAATAATGCAATAATAACATCTAACATCACAGCAGAAGTACTACCAAATTTTGGTTTTATATATGGGTTTAAACTCATGCTTGTTGTATTAAGGTTTTACCAGAAAAAATACTTTGCATTAAAGGCACATCACTAGGACATATATACGCACAAGCACCACATTCTATACAGTCCATTAAGTTAAAATCGTTTAACTTTTGAGTATCTTTATTTGCAGCATGACGCGCAAACTCCATTGGCATTAAACGCTGCGGACAAACATCGGTACAATATCCGCATTGGATACAGTTATAACGTTTGTTCTTAGGGTTTGGCATAGTCAATAAGCCTCCACTACCTTTGTTTATAGGTGTTTCTGGATGGTGTACAGCCTTTCCCATCATGGGACCTCCCAAAATAACCGTTTGCATATCGTTATCCCATGGTTGACCTAATGTTTCTAAAATATGATTTAAAGGTGTACCAATAGCTACTCTATAATTACCATGGTTTATAGCCTTCTCACCAGAAATTGTAACAATACGTTCGGTATAAGGTTGTTGTTTATAAAATGCTTGGTACAATGCCCATAAAGTACCAACATTATTAACCATAATACCATGATTTGCAGGAATACTACCTTTTGGTATTTCTTTTTTAGTTAATGATTTTATAAGCTGTAATTCACCACCTTGAGGATAAGTGTTAGGTAATAATTTTACTTGAATTGTAATGCCTAATCTAGAGGCTACATTTTGCAAATGAGATTTTAATTCTTTGTGTTGTTTTTCAATACCAAAAATAATGTGTTTAGCTTTAATTACTTTTTGTACAACTTTAATGGCTTTAATTAATGCTTCTGCGTCTTGTTGCATAACCGCATAATCTGCACTCAAATAAGGTTCGCACTCGGCACCATTAATTAAAAAATACGATATAGATTGCGTATTGGTTTGATATTTTGTTGCAGAAGGAAAACGCGCGCCACCACTACCTTCAATACCATATTCTTTTATAAACGTAAGAATTTGTTCCTTTGTTAAAGCTTCAATATTAATTGGTTTTTTAGAAACTTCTTCTTCCCTAAAATTATTTTCAATTTTAATATAAGATGAACCATCATTGCTTATTATGTCTATCACAGTGCCTGATACTGGTGCATGTATTGATGACGCAAAAATACCTTCGGAACTAGCGATTTTTTGATGTTTCAAAATATTGTCACCTATACCTACCAACGGCTTCAAACTACCTCGGTAAGCTTGTAAAGGCATATATAAGTATTTTGGAGTAGCAAGTGTTTTTATTGTTTTTGATTTTGTTTTCGATTTTAATGATGGAATATGCATCATAAGCTTAAAAAGGGTTTAAAATATTGCGAATGTAGTTGCATTTGGTGGTCTATAATATAGACTTCAAAATCAAATACTTTTTGAAGTTGAGACACTATAGTTTTAAATTGAGATATGTCTGCCCCAAATAAGGCTGTAGAAATCATATCGCCTAAACATGCCGATTTTGAACATAAACCAACTTGTAAGTTTTGCGAGGGAAATCCGGTTTGTGCATTTATAATATGACTATATTTTTTACCATTAATTTCTAAAAACTGAGTTTGAGTAGATGATAATGAAAAGCAAGTATTTTGTATCGACAAGCGTTTAAAGTTATTATCTAAATTAGGATGTGGTATTTTAATATACCATTGTGGGTGTGTGTTATCTGATAAGCCATAAATAGTACTACCACCAGCATTTATAATAGCATCTGTAACACCTTTGTTTTTTAAAAAGGCTACAAGTTGATCTACAGCATAGGCTTTTATAAACGATCCCGTAATTAACTCTTGTTGTGGTGCTATTTTTACATGATTACCATGTATTTGAATGTTTTTATAATTTACTTGTTTTAAACATCTTACTATGGCTGTTTCTGTAGGGGGTTGAGTAGGTTTTTCCTTATAAAATCCCCATAAACGTATTAAGGGCATAGCAGAAATATCATAACTTCCATTTGTTATTTCTGCTATTTTTATGGTTTGCTTTAGTAAATTAATTGTAACATTATCAACCGTAACCCAATAACCTGCATTGGTATTAATTTGATTAAAATAAGAACCTTTTTGATACGAATTGTAGGTGCTATCTACTGTTTCTAATAAAGAGAAACAATCCTCTAACAAAGTTTCTGGATAATTTGCAGGAATTTTAATTTTAATATGACAATGAAATAGAAACCGGGTTTGTGTAATATAGGCTTTACTGGCTACTTGAGGCATTTTCATCTCCATCCAATTCTATAGTTGTTCGTCCTTTTTTTCGTAAAGCTTTGAAGTTTACATTTCCTAAATTTATTGTTTGAAAATAAAAATTAGAATTTTTCCATGTTTTTGTAATGGTGTCGTAGGTGATTTTTTGAGTTTCAAAACGTTTTTCAACATTGTCATTAACAGTAGCAAGTGCTTTTTCTCGTTTATATTTTTCTCGAGATTCTTGCCACTTATCCCATAAATTACGATTACCAAAAAGTAATAAACTAATGCCAAGAAGGTAAAGTATTATATGCTTAAAATTCATAGATTATATGTAAACTCCAAAGGTAACATCAATCGTGTTACAAATAAATAATATAGTAGTTAATGGTTCGTTAAAGAGTAAATAAACTTAATGACTTTTGTCTTAAGTTTATTTCTATTTTGCTTCAATAACCTTAATTATTTCAGTATAGTTATAACGTTTCGCTAAATCTAAAGGCGTATCGCTTTCATAAGTTTTTAGATCTAACCGCGCTCCTGCATCTATTAGCACTTGTGCCGCTTTTGGATTGTTGTGCCAAATAGCATCATGCAAAGGTGTGTAGCCATTATTCAATCCTTGATCGTCTATATATTTTTGGGCGTCTTTGTGCGCTACCAATAACTCTAAAACTTCTGGATTGCCTTTATAACCACCTTTATGAAACGCAATTGCATTCATTGGGTAACCACGCTGACCAATGTTTGCACCAGCATTCAGTAATACATTAACAAGTTTAGGATAATTATTCCTAGAAGCTACTAATAGCGGAGAATGTTTATCGTTACCTGTTCCTGTTATATACGATTCAGTATTTACAGGCTCTCCTGCTGCTATTAAAGCAGTTACTTTTTCAAGCTTTTGGTCTTCGGTTAGCTGTTTGTTTATTACTACCTGATATATTTTTTGCTCAGCTATTTTTTCTTTCAAATCCACCTCATAATCATCAATTATCTTGCGAAGAGAATCATACCTCTTCTGGTCATTATCGTTTGGAGAAGAATCCCAGCCACCAATCATATCTCTAGCCATAATGCCACCGTTAGGGCTTTTTACATAAATATTAATATCTTTTGCTTTTAAAAGAGCTTTTATATTTTCACCTTTACTGTACCAAGCAGCAACCATTAAAGGTGAGTGCCCAGCACGTGGTGTAATTTGGTTTACAAAAGCACCGTTTTTAATTAAAATATCAATCATTTTTGGATTATCGGTCTGCGAAGCAATATGTAATGGAGCATTACCCATACGACTATCTAATTGATTAACATCGGCACCATTGGCAATTAGTTCGTGTACTTTAATTTCATCATTATCTATAATAGCTTGATGGAGCTGTGGTAAACCTGTAGCTGTTTGTTCCATGGTTTTAATTTCTTTTTTTTCTAAAGATTTTGTTTGATTTTGGGTGCAATTTAACAGCATTAAGGCTGTAAAAATGACCATTAAAAACTGTTTTTTTTTCATACTAATATGTTTATTGGTTTATGTGATAGATTATACCTGTTTTATCATCTTCTATGGCTTGTTTATACAATTTGGCAAACTCAATTGCTGGTACACCATAGGTAGAATCCATTCCCATTTGTTGCATAGTTTCTTTTGCAAAAGATGGGCTTACCGCATTAATTTTAAATTCTTTGCTTTCTACGGTAGCTGCTTTTACAAACGCTTCTACACCTGCATTGATAACGCTTAAAGATAAACCACCAACCATTGGTTGTTGTGCTAAGATACCAGAAGATAATACAAAAGTCGCACCTGGATTGGCATACTTTCTACCCAGCATAACTAAGTTTATTTGCCCCATTAACTTACTTTGCAAACCATCGTGAAAATCTTGAATACTATGTTCGTCTATGTTTCCCCATTTACCATAACCGCTTGTTGCTATTAGTGCATCAAAACCACCAATGCTTTTAAGCGTAGTATCTACTGCTTCTGCATTTGCCATGTCTAATTTATAATCGCCACTTGTACGATTAATAGTAATAATTTCATAATCTTTACATAAAATATCTTGTACTTTTGAACCAATGATGCCTGTTGCACCAACTATAATTACTTTTTTCATTTTTATAATTCGTTTACTATATATTCTTTAATTTGTATTTGACCATTAGTTGTTAGGACTAGCTTCCAATGTTCTTTAACATTGAGCTGTAATAATTCACTAGATACTTTTTCTGCTTTTAGCTTAATTGTTAAATACACATCAAAAGCATTGTTTTCTTCTTGAATGATTATGGACTCAATACGATGTTCATTATTGGGTTTTAAGATATTTTTAATGTTGGTGTACCAAGTTTCAAACCCTTTAATACCAGTAAATTCTCCCTCAACAAATTGAAATTTCGTATCGTTATTTATATAAGGCGTAAATGAAGATGCATCTGCCAAAACATCAAATTTGGCAAACCAATCTTTTACAAAGCGCTCAATACGCACTTCTGCACTAGTATTGGTTATTCCCTCTAAAACAGCAGCTAATTTTTTAATATGATTATCGGCACGTTGCAAAACAACCTCTTTGGTATTATACACACCCGGAACATAAGTTAAACCATGTGTGTAAACCGGTTTTAGATAATTCATTTGACTTAAATATGCCGTTTGTTGTAAAGGTCTGATTAGTTCTTCTATGGCAAAATGATTGTAACCTATTGGCGTGTATGCCTCTTCTGGTCCGCCAACGGTAATGCTTAACAAAAAGTTTTTACCTCTTAATTTATCACCCTTTGAACCATATGCAAAGTTGAAACTAAACACTTCATCAAACCATTGTTTTAAAATGGCTGGCATATTGTACCAAAAAAATGGAAATTGAAAAATAATCGTATCTGCAGCAAGTAGTTTGGCTTGTTCGGCTTCTACATCTATTTTAAAATCGGGATATTGGTTGAAGATATCACTGATCTCAAAATGATTAAATTGTGCAGCAATTTCTGTTGATATATGTTTATTGGCTACCGAATCTTTAAGATTTGGATGCGCTAAAATCATTAATGTTTTCATTTTTGTTTAAAATTTGTGGCGTCAGTTACCAAATAGCGTTCTATAATAGGTAATGGTTCATTGGTATCTTCTCGCATTATCCATTGTTGATCTACACGGAGATCAGAGTAAGTGTTGTCTTTAAAAAGAGCCCGCCAGTGTACAATAAATTGAGCCATATACTTACCGTTACTAAGGTAACTTACATCTATTTTTTCGATGTCATGATCATCAGAAATGAGTAAATCATGTATCCATCTATGCCATTCCAAAAATTCAGATTTTGAATGTATATTTTTGTAAGCTGGAAAGTCTACGAAAATATCATCTGCAATTAATTTATTGAAAGCTTCTGCAGGTACATGTTCGTTATTACAAGTAGCCCGTTCATACATAGAAAATATTTTGTAAACAAAGCTTTTAATATCATTTTTAGTAAATTTTCTATTTCGAAAAGTATGCATTAGTTGTTCATACTCTATAGTTTTTGTATTCATTAGTATTTAAATTAGTTGTACATACAATTTAATTTAGAGTCTTTCATTTATCAAAGTATTGATAGACTTTTATTCTACTTCGTTAAGTTTTGTATTAGCTAAATGCATGTCAGCAGTTAGTTTTACAGCAAATTCTTCTCCTAATAAATTACAGTAAGCTTTATATAAGTTACCCAGTGCTTCGTCTAATGAAGGTTTTAGGTTCTTACCTTTTTCAGTAGGAATAATAAGTGTGTTTCTACCTTCGTGAGTTCGTTCTACTAATTGCATCAGAACTAATTTATCTATAAAACGAGTCATTGTAGATGCTTTTACATTTATACGCTTACTTAATTCGTTTTGACTTAAATTAGGTTCATCAATTATTAATAACATTAAATGAGCATAAGATGGTGCTAGACTAGTAACTCTGAAGGCATCTTCTGCTAGTTTACCTATATACCTTGATAGAGTGTTTGTAGTAAAATACAAACAGCATTCCTGAAAAGACTTTAAAGGTGTACTCATTTTTTTATTAAAATTATGAGACAAAGTTATATGTAATTAGTTGTACATACAATTTTTTAACTTAAAATTATAATAGTGATTTAAATCACTATTATAACCTATTTCTTTTTTACATTTTATTAACAAACCAGTTACTTGCTTTTTTTACAGCTTCAATAACTTCGGCATCTTGGTCGTAGTATGCGAATTGATGAAATGGTGATTCTAACTCTGTATCCATCCAATACAATTCTTTGTCGGTTGCTGCAATGTTATTAAAATATTTTTTGGTATATGCTGGTAGCACAGCACCGTCTGAATGTATCATTAATACAGGTTTATTTAATTTTTTTGCAGTTGGCATTGGATCTACTGTTAACCAATCTTCCCAACTTGCTACAGCAAATTTATCGTTACTCCATTGTTTTACAGCACCACGATCTTTATTTAAATAATAATCGTATGGTCCGTACATTGCGGCAGTTGAGTCTGTTTTTGAAATGGTTGGAATATAAGCTACTTCCCCTGTTTCTCCATACATTTTTTTTGCCTGTTGTGCTGCCTTAATTTTTGCCTGCACACCTTCTTTACCTCCATAAAATAATTTTACAGCTTCTGCATCGTGTAACCAAGATGCTGTAGTGACTACAGATTTAATGCGGTTGTCTTCTGAAGAAGCTATTAAGGTATACATTGCACCTGCGCAAACACCAAATGCACCAATTTTTGAATTATCTACTTCTTTTAAACTTTCTAAAAAAGAGACTGCATTTTTTATATCTTCTTTCTTAAGATTTGGGCTTTCGTAAAAACGTGGTTCACCTTCACTTTCACCATAATTTCTAAAATCAAAAGCTAATGTAATTAATCCTTTTTCCGCTAGTTTTTGAGCATATAAACCAGCCATTTGTTCTTTAACGGTTGTCCAACTTCCTGAAACGACTACTGCAGGATACGTGTTTCCTTCTCTATAATTTGCTGGGTAATATAAATGCCCTACTAAGTTTAATCCATCGCTTTTAAATGTTACTTTTTTCATCTTTTTATGTGTTATTTCTTTTGTCTTTGTTAGTTTTTGTGGGCTGTTTTTTGTGATGGCTTTATAGCCAGTAATTGCTATAAATGCTGTAAGTGCTATTGTTAATATTTTCATGTTTATTTGATTTTATCGATTAAGCCAAAACCTCTTGCGGCTACTATTGGGTTGAAAATTTCGACATATTCGGTAATTTTACCTTCAGTATTGAATTTAAAAGTTGAATAATAGTTGTTACTGTATATGCCTGCATTATGTTTTAGTTTTATGTGTCCTGTGTATTTTGCATATACCATTGCAGTATTTTCCATTGCAAAAATGTCTTCAATGTTAAATGTCATTCCATCAAAATTTGGAAAAACAGGTTCCCAATAGGCTTTTATTCCTGCTTGTCCTTGCGCTCCTTTAGGAAAAAGGTCTGAATGGTATGGATTAATTTGCTTACCATCTTCTGCAAAAAGATTGGCTACAGTTCCTGCATTTTCATCTTCAAGTGCTTTAAAGAATGCTTTAACCGTACGGATGTTTTTTTCTGAAGTTGATAATTCTTTTACATGCCCTGTAACATTATTGATAGCTTTTTGCGGTAAGGAAAGGTTACCATCTTGATATTTAAAATTAAATATCATTTTAGTGATTTTCCATTGTTTATTTATTAGTTTTAAGTCTAAATTATAAGTGCCAACTACCGTCCAAACATGTCCTTTGTCGTCTTCTAAATAATGGGTTGCCGTGCCATAAGCAAACACTTTGGCAGTTTCCCCATTTATGGTTTCCGTAAGGTTGCTTATTTGATGATGAGTGTAGGTAAAACCTGGTAAAATGGTTTTCCAAGTGCTAGTAATTTCTGATGGTTTTAAGGTCGTTGCTGGACTTCCCATAGAGGAATAATCTAATACAACTTCGGTGTTAAAACAGTCTTCTACTTGAGACCAATCCCTTTCATCAGATGCTTTAAATAACTTTAAAACGATGTCTTTTGGTAATGTCATTGTTTTGCCTTGTATTGTAATTGCTGTTAAAAGCGTAGCAATTGTTAATAAATATTTCATAGTGCTTGTATTACAGTACAAAGATGCTACAGAACAGCGAAGAAAAATTTACAGAATCAAAGCAAGAGGTATAAAAATCAAAGATTAGCTATTTTACGATAACTAGCAGGTGTTTTTTGCGTGTGTTTTTTAAAGAAGCTGCTAAAACTGTTTGGCGAATCGAAATGCAAACCATAAGCAATTTCTTTAATACTGGCTTCTGAATGTATTAAACGTGATTTAGCCAAATGCAAGACGTGTTTTTGTATAGTTTGTTTTGCAGTTTGACCAGTAATTAGCTTTACTACAGCATTTAGATGATTAGGATGAATATTTAATAATTCGGCATAAAATCGTGTGGTGTGCGGATTGGTTTTATTAGAAATAATTGAGTTAGGGTAAAAGCTTATTTCAATTTGTGATTGAAAACGAGATAGAATTTTTAAATCGGTTTTACGTATTTCGGCAGCAGCATTTGTATTGCTAATGTTTTTGTGAAAGTACCGTTTTACCACATTTAGTAATAGTAATAAATACGATTCGATAAGTTGAAACTTGTCAACGTTATCGCTGTGGTATTCATTGTAAATAGCATTATATACAGACAGTATTTTAGTCACATCATCTTTACTAACCTCAAAAGGCGTGCTTTTTTCAATTTTTAAAAACGAGAAGTGACTTAAAATATCTTGAAGAAAATTAGATTTAGCGATAAAATCTTTAGAAAACATCAAATAATAACCATTCCAATCTGGAATAATATCCCAGGAAATAAGTTGAAAAGGCGAGTTAAAAAAAATAACAGAACCGTCTGGAAAATCTTTAAAATGACCTGTAATAGCAATGCCACTACCTTCAACCTTTATAGCAATAGCATAAAACTCATGCCTAAAAGCGGGCATTTGACTAACTATTGTAGGCATATTGTCTTTAAAGCTTCTGATGTCAAAATCGGGATGCTTTGGTGGTGAAATATTAATTGCCTTACAATAAGCGGCTATATTTTTAAAGTGTTGCATACTATTTAAAGACGAAACAAAACAATAGACTTTACAAAAGTATATAATTAAGACGTTGATTATTTTTATATTTTACAGTCATTTTATCTTGAAGTTTATCAACTAAATAACTATTATTTTCCATTTTTTTCAATGTATTAATAAATATTAGAAGCGTTTGCTATCTAAAAGTCATTTATTTCAACTTTATTTTTTACTTATAAATATAATTTACAATACTTTTATTTATTAAAAAAGTGTTTAGTGTATAGATGTCTCAAATGGACTTTGTAGTAATGTCTCAGTATAAAAAATCGGCTTAAAATTTCAAAAAACTTAAGCCGATTTTTTGTTTTAACGATTACAATGTTTGTCTATTTTCATAGGTGAATTATTTTTCATATTCACTTAGTAGACGATAATGCTTTAATAAAGATGTATTGATATTACATTATTTTGGCAATGCAATTTTATTAATGGTAAAATTTAGGTTACTGATATCGCCTGAGGCTTCATTAATTCTAGAATTGGTATAATACAAATCTCCATCGTATATACTAAAAGTATCTGCCCATTTTACTTTTTCACCTTCTATTAAAGTTTTAATAGTACCATTTGGAGTAATATAATTAATTTTGTTGTGCTCTAAATCGCCATAATAAAGATTACCTTTTTGGTCAAAAATCATTCCATCTGGCGCAGACGTTTTAGCTTCAAATTTTACAGAAGCTTCTATTTTAGATTTGTCTTTTAAATTGAAACTATTTACTGGAATAGAGTACAAGCTATAACCTGAAAGTGCATGGTAAAATAAACGTTGATTTTTTTGGTCAAACGCAATTCCATCGGAATACACAACGTTTTTCCAAACTGTGTTGTCAAACGTAAGTTCAGATACTTCAGCCATGGTACTTTTATGATTATCTAAAATACGGGTACTTTTTCCTGTGTTTAAATTTAAAGCGACTAATCCTGCGTGGTTAGAATCTGTAAGATATAGTTTGTTATTGGTCTTATCTACACGTAAATCGTTAATGTAAGAATCGGTATGATAGCTGTCCTTTTCTAATTTATACGTTTGCTCTAAAATATTAGTATTCAAGTTGAACATAAACACTCTAGGAGCATCTACAACACCATTAAACTTTGGGTTTCTCGTGTCTAAAATGTATAGTTTATCTTCAAAAGCAACAACAGATTGTACAGCAAGAAATAGATCTTCTTTTGGGTGTTCCTCTAGTTGCCAAAGATTCCAAACCTCGTTTGGGTAAGGTTTATACGAACCATTTTTAAACACTTCGACTACTGAATACTTTACTGAATCTCGCCATCTAGGAAAATTAGCAAATACACGACCGTCTTGAGTTACAGTAACTCCTGTAACTTGCTGCCCTTTAAAGCTAGCAATCTCTGTAATGTTTGATTTGTTTTCTGAAATAGATTGCTTGTTTTCAGGTTTTTTAGTTTCTCTTTTAGTTTCGTTTTTACAAGTAATAAGAGAGAAAATAGATAGCGATAGTATGAGTATTTTTTTCATTTTAAAATATTTTACTTTTCTTCATTAGCATAAGCACCAGAAGAATATGTTAACTCGTAGCTGTGTGTGTAAATTTCGAAAACAATTCCAAAAGGGTCTTCTACATAACACATTTTATAGGGTTTGTCGTTCGGATAATATTCTCTAATAGGCATACGTTGTTTTCCTCCAGCTGCAACTATTTTTTCAATTAAGCCTTCAATATTAGGATCTTGGATGCAAAAATGAAACAACCCTGTATTGAATGGGGTAAATTTTGGAGCTTCTTTTTTGCCGTGAGGAAAACTAAAAAGCTCAACACCTATTCCGTCAGAGGTTGCTAAATGGGCAATTTCAAAGGTTTCCCAATCGTCACCAAATACATCAATACACATTTGCCCTATGGCTGTATCAGTTTCTTTTTTTACTAGAGATGGAGGCATAATAGTATACCAGCCCATTACTTCTGAATAAAACTTAGCAGCTTTATTAATATCAGGTACTGTAATTCCAATATGAGAAAATCGTTTAGGATATGTTTTCATAGTTTTATAATTTATAAAGTTAATTGCAAAGGACAAAATTATTTTCTTTTTAGTATAAATTATATTAAAGTTCTGTGAAAAGTTATTAAACACTTTGTTTATATAATTAATGTGTTGTTTTTTGTAAATAAACTCTATTGAAATTATTATTTAAATTTGTCGAATGCAAGATAAATATGAATTACTGAGGAGGCATTTTGAAGAAATTGTTAAGGTTACAGATGAGGAATGGAATATTATAAAACCTCATTTTCAATTTAAAAAACTTAAAAAGCACCAGTTTTTAATACAAACAGGACAACCAGTAGATTGTGAGTTTTGGATTATTAAAGGGCTCATAAAATCATATATTATAGATGAAAAAGGGCACGAGCATATTCTTCAATTTGCTATGGAAGAGTATTGGGTTAGTGATTATTATGCATTTCAGCATAAAGAGTTAGCGACAACTATAGTAGATTGTATTGAAGATTCAGAATTTTTCTGTTTATCATTTGAATCAAGAGAAATTATCTGCGAAAAAATTCCTGCAATAGCAAACTTTTTTAGGGTTAAATCTAATTACGGTTTTATTAACCTACAGCAACGAATTTTATCTTTATTAACTCAAACAGCTGAAGAACGTTATGATGCTCTATTATTTAAATTACCTAAGCTAGTACAACGCGTACCCAAAAAATTAATAGCAGCTTACTTAGGAGTTTCTAGAGAAACTTTAAGTCGTTTTAAAGGTTAAAAAATGATATACATCACATTTTTATATTGCGATACATCACTTTAAAATTGTGACATACATCCTCGTATATTCTAAGGTTTTCATTGAATTTTGTCTAAGAAATTTAAACAAAAAACAAAACAATGAAAACAAGATTTTATACATTCATACTTGCTTTATTTTTTAGCACTGCATTAATAGCACAAAAAAAACAAAACAAACCAAGCGTGTTAATGGTACTATCTAGTCACCAAGAATTAGGTAAAACCGGAAAAGAAACTGGCTACTATTTAAGTGAAGTTACGCATGCTTATGAGGTTTTTGAAGCTAATAATTATGAGATAACACTAGTTAGTCCAAAAGGAGGAAACCCGCCAGTAGATGGTTTTGATCTTAAGGATGAAGTGAATAATAAATATTGGAATGATGCAACATTTCAGAACAAACTTCAAAACACATTAAAAGCTTCAAAAGTAAAAGCTAAAGATTACGACGCTATTTATTATGCTGGTGGACATGGAACAATGTGGGATTTCCCAAGCAATAAAAAACTAGCAAAAATTGCTGCAAAAATTTACGAAAATGATGGTATTGTAGCAGCTGTTTGTCATGGTCCTTCGGCTTTAGTAAATATTAAATTATCTAATGGTAATTATTTAGTCGATGGTAAAACGGTAAGTGTATTTACAAATGAAGAAGAAGCCAATGTAAAATTGGAAAACGTTGTGCCATTTTTATTAGAAAACAAACTTATTGAACGTGGTGCAACTGTTGATAAAGCGACTGTATGGCAAGAAAAAGTAAGCGTAGATGAGCGTTTAGTAACAGGTCAAAATCCTGCTTCTGCAAAATTAGTAGCAGAAAAAATTGTAGAACTTTTAAAGGCTAAACACTAAAAATGGAAACGCAAATAGGAACTTTAAAAGCAAAATCAAAACGTAAAAGCCTACCAGCTGCATTATGGGCATTAACCATAAGTGCATTTGGTATCGGTACTACAGAATTTGTTATTGTTGGCTTACTGCCAACAGTAGCAAACGATTTAAACACCTCAATATCCTCTGCAGGTTTATTAGTAAGTCTGTACGCCGTTGGCGTTGCAATTGGTGCGCCAGTATTAACCGCATTAACAAGTCAAATTGCAAGAAAACGACTGCTAATAGCCATAATGCTATTATTTATAATTGGTAACGGATTGGCAGCTATTGCACCTAGTTTTATCTTACTAATTTTAGCTAGAATCTTAACAGGTTTTGCACATGGTGTGTTTTTTTCAATAGGCTCAACAATTGCAGCTAGTTTAGTGCCGGAAGATAAACGTGCTTCTGCCATTTCTATAATGTTTGCAGGTTTAACTGTAGCAATCGTTACTGGTGTACCATTAGGAACCTATATAGGACAAAACTTTGGATGGCGTGCCACCTTTATAGGTGTTGCTATCTTAGGAATTATTGGTGCGGTAGCAAGTTACTTTTTGGTACCAGCGTCGATTAAAACATCAAAACCACTTCGTATTGTAGATCAGTTAAAAGTACTTAAAAACCGTTCTATTTTGCTGGTACTTTCTATCACAGCTTTAGGTTATGGTGGTACTTTTGTAACCTTTACCTATTTAGCTCCTTTATTAGAAGAAGTTACTGGTTTTTCAGCAAATATGACGAGTATTTTATTACTAGTTTACGGTATTGCAATTGCATTAGGTAATGTAATAGGCGGTAAAGTATCTAATAAAAAACCAGGGAAAGCCTTAATGGTTATGTTTGCCTTACAAGCTATAGTATTGTTAATACTTTATTTTACAGTATCTAGCCAAATATGGTCAGTGGTTACACTATTTTTTATGGGCATATTAGCCTTTTCTAACGTGCCAGCATTACAATTGTATGTGGTAAAAATGTCTGAAAAGTACTTGCCAGGTACCGAAGATGTTTCATCAGCTTTAAATATAGCAGCCTTTAATGTAGGTATTGCAATTGGCGCCTATGTTGGCGGACTTATTATTGAATCTTCACTTGGTGTTGGCGCAACACCTTGGGTAGGTAGTATATTAGTAATAGTTGGCTTTTTAATCACTTTGATTTTATACAAAAAAGAAAAACTTTAAAACAATGAAAACTTTACAATTTAGAAATAACGACGAAATGCCAATTTTAGGTCTTGGTACCTTTAGATCAGAACCTAACGAAGTGTACACGTCGGTATACGAAGCTATTAAAATAGGTTACCGACATATTGATTGTGCATCAGTATATGGTAACGAAAAAGAAGTAGGAAACGCTATCGCAGATGCCATTAAAGAAGGTATTGTTACACGTGAAGACCTATGGATTACTTCAAAATTATGGAGCGATTCTCATGGAAGAGAAAACGTTATTCCTGCGTTACAAAACACCTTAAACGATTTACAGTTAGAGTATTTAGATTTATACCTAATCCATTGGCCAATTGCCTTTAAAAAAGGTGTCGAGTTTCCTAAAACAGCAGAAGAATTTATTCCGCTTGAAGACCAACCACTTACAGACACTTGGAAAGGTATGGAAGATGCTTTAGAACAAGGCTTAGCTAAGCATATTGGGATGAGTAATTTCAACCAAAATGATTTAATAGATATTATTGATCATGCTAAACATTTACCAGAAATGCTTCAGGTAGAAGTGCATCCGTTTTTACAACAAAACGAACTGTTAGAATTCGCTAAAGCACATCGCATTCACATGACAGCTTATGCACCAATAGGTTCTGGTGCAAATGATGATGATGATTTAAATTTGTTGAAAAACAAGACTATTAACGATATTTCAACTGCTAATAACATGACTGCAGCACAGGTACTTTTAGCTTGGGATATACAACGTGGTGTTTCGGTCATACCAAAATCGGTTAACCCAAAACGCCTTCAAGAAAACTTTAATACTATTGCTTTTGAATTGAATGAAGACGATATGAAACGTATTGAAGCTTTAGATAAAAATCATCGTTTTATAGATGGTACTTTTTGGGAAGTTGAAAAAGGTCCGTATACAGCAGAGGGTATCTGGAATGACTAAGAACAAAACTACATCAGACATGTTTACTTATTTAAGTTTTAAACTGTTTGATGTAGTTCAATTTTTTTAATTTTATGAAAAATTTTGATAAACTATACAAACCAGGTAAAATGACGCTTGGTATTGAATTTCCTTTAGATAACGATTGGTCTTTAGAAGGCGATAAAAAACGAAAGGAAGATGGCAGACCATTTGGTGTGCCAGATATCAGTAAGCATTTACAGTACGTTAAACAAATTGATAAGGCTGGTTTTGCTGCAGTTTGGATTAGAGAAGTACCTGTTTACGATCCTAATTTTGGTGATGGCGCACAGTTATTTGACACCTTAAGTTATTTAGGGTATTTATCTGCCGCAACTAAAAATGTGTTGTTAGGTACAGCCGCAATAGTTTCTCCATTACATCAACCTATAAAACTAGCAAAAGCAACCGCTACGATAGAGCATCTAAGTGACAGCAGACTTATTTTAGGCTTAGGTTTGGGTGATAGACCTGTTGAGTTTCCAATGTATGGTATCGATTATCAAGAGCGACCAAAATTGTTTAGAGATCATCTAAATATTATGCAAGAAGCTTGGAAAACCAACAGTGATTTATCGGCCATATATCCGTTTTTAAATAAAGGTGTTGCGGTATACCCGAAGCCAAAACATCAAATTCCGCTAGTCGTTGCTGGACATTCCGGACAAAGTCTTGAGTGGATTGCCAAAAATGCTAATGGTTGGTTTAATTATCCAAGAACACCTGAAGAAACCTATTTAAACCGTAAACGATGGTGCGAAGCATTATACGATACAGATCAAGCCTGCAAACCTTATATTTCGGCATTTCATTTAAATCTGTTACAAGATGATAATACTATGTTTAAACCACATCGTTTTGGTGGTTCAGTTGGTATTAATCATTTAACTGAATTACTAAAAGCTTACGAAGACGCCGGTGTAAACCACATGGCCTTACATTTACGAAAGTCAGACACACCTTTAGGTGAGGCGATTTCAAAAATTGAAACAGTAGTTCTTCCTAATTTTTATTAATAATTTACATAATCAACAATTTCTAGCCCGTAACCAATCATACCTACACGTTTAGTTTGTTTAGTATTAGAAACCAAACGTAGTTTATGAATGTGTAAATCGTGTAAAATTTGTGCACCAATACCAAAGTCTTTGTTGTCCATGACTACATTAGGAGCTTTCATTTCACCTTTTGCTTGGTTCTCTTTTAAAATGCGAAGTCTATTTAAAAGGTTTAATGCTTGCATTTGTTGGTTAATAAATAATATAGCGCCTCTACCTTCATCATTAATAACTTTGAACATTTGATCTAATTTTTTGTCAGCATTATTGGTTAAGGTTCCTAAGATATCATTGTTAACCAAAGTAGAATTAACACGAGTTAAAATAGGCTCATTTTTACTCCAAGTACCTTTGGTTAGGGCAATGTGTACTTGGTTATTAGTAGTTTGTTTATATGCACGAAGGCGGAAATCACCAAAACGAGTTTGAATGTTAAAATCTTCTTTCTTTTCAATTAACGAGTCGTGCTCCATTCTATAAGCAACTAAATCTTCAATAGAAACAATTTTTAAATCAAATTTCTTAGCAACTTTCATTAGTTGAGGCAAGCGTGCCATGGTACCGTCTTCATTCATAATTTCAACGATAACGCCAGCAGGCTCTAAACCAGCTAAACGAGCAAAATCTATAGCAGCTTCTGTATGACCGGTTCTACGTAATACACCTCCGTTTTTAGCTTTTAAAGGAAAAATATGCCCTGGTCTAGCTAAATCAAAAGGTTTTGTATTAGGATTAATTAAAGCTTGTACAGTTTTAGCTCTATCAGAAGCAGAAATACCTGTAGTAACACCATTTCCACGTAAGTCAACCGATACAGTAAAAGCAGTTTCCATAGGGTCGGTATTGTTACTAACCATCATTCCTAACTCTAATTCTTTACAACGAGTTTCAGTAAGAGGGGTACAAATTAACCCACGACCATGAGTTGCCATAAAGTTGATCATTTCTGGGGTGATTTTTTCTGCAGCTGCTAAAAAGTCACCTTCATTTTCACGATCTTCATCATCAACTACGATAATAACTTTACCGTTTTTTATATCTTCAATAGCTTCTTCAATTGTGTTTAATTGAATATTAGTTGGTGTTTGTGTTGTCATTATGTTGCGGTTTTCTCTTTTTAGAGAATAAGTTTTTTACAAAGTTTCGTATTGGAGCAAAAAAGCTATTAATATCAAAAAGACCTTTATCTTTGGTAGCTCTAACTGTTAAAATAATAGCCAAAGGTAGCATTAAAAATACACTTAGCCAAGAGCCAGTAATAGCTGTAAGTGAGCTTTCTTCTGCTAAGTTTCTTCCGAAGGTATTGGAGAAAAAATATAGTACATAAATGGCAATTGCCAAAATCATAGGTAAGCCCATTCCTCCTTTTCTAATAATAGAACCTAAGGGAGCACCAATAAAGAAAAGTAATAAACAAGAAAGAGAAAAGGCCATACGATTAAAAAACTCTATATCATATAAATTTAAATATTTTCGTTTGTTTTTTAAGATGTCTTTGTTGGATTTATTATTGTTGATTGTACGTTCTAATTTAGAGGTAGCTACCGAAAGAATATTTTGCTTTTCTTTTAATTCAAAGTTTTCAAGAATGTCTAGAGAAAGGTTTTTGTTTATTAATGAGTCAGGGTGTTGGTATAAATCTTCTACATCAATACTTAAAAACAAGTTTTTAGCTCTACTACTAACAAAAGCATCATAATTTTGTTTCATTGTTGGCAAAGTGTCCTTTAACTGAGCCAAACTTAACATATTGTAATTTGTTTTATACTTTTCATCTTCCAAACCATCATCATTAAATGAAGAGATATCAATGTTAATAGTATATTCTTTAAAAGTTGCGTAGGAAGCTGGCATTTTTTCTCGCTCTTTATAAGAAGCTCCGTTTTTCAAATGATGTTCAAAATAATGTCCATTTTTTAAAACCAATGTCATATAACGACTACCTTCTTCTGAAAGAATTTCACCACGTTCTGCAGTAATTATTTTATTGTTTCCTTTTTTAGAAGATAAGTCGTAAATCATCACTTCTTTTAAAAGGTTATCATCTTTACCGTACTTTTCTTTAAATTTTATTTGAAAATTAGGGATTTCAGTGTTAAAACTTCCTGCAACTAACGCTATTGCAGGTTGTTTCTTTTTAATGTTTACCTTCATGTTTAATTGCTTAAGCATTGCGTATGGGTATACATAGTTAAGAAACAAAAAGTTAATACTACTTAAAAAAATAGCTAAGAAAACAATAGGGCGTACCATACGCTGTAAAGACACACCTGCAGATTTTGCTGCAGCAAATTCATAATTTTCAGATAAACTACCCAGTGTCATAATAGAAGATAATAAAACACCAATAGGTAAAGCTTGAGGGGTGACAATAAGAGTTGTGTACCACAAGAATTTTAAAATAATTCCTGCGCTAATACCTTTACCAGCAAAATTATCAAAAGCTAACCATAATACTTGCATTACTAATACAAACAAAATGATAAAGAAGGTTGCTAAAAAAGGAACTAAGAAGCTTTTTAATATATATCTGTCTAATGTTTTCACAGATGCAAAGGTAGTAGGTTAGTGGCATATAAACACAAAAGTTTTGTTAATGATTTTTGAGCAAATCAGTAACAAAACTTTTATGTAATTTTTTAGTCGATATAATATCCTTGCTTAGCATACTTAGTTCTATCAAAAGAAAAAAGTTGAGCAGATATAGGTTGGTTGCTTTTAAATTTAGTAATTGTAAAAGTAGTTTCAGCTCCGTTAGAGCCTATTTGGGTAAGTTTATAAATATGTTTTGTTTTAGCATCGATACCTAATTGAACTTTTACAATATCAGAGTTACTATCAATAGGAGTAAGGTCTATGTACTGAACTTTACGTCCATTACTGTTTTTTAATGCCCCCATTTGGTAATTATAACCTTCTTTGTAAAAAGTTAATAATTTAGAAGGGTAAATAAAGCCATCTTCTTCATCTAAATTACCATTGTTAATACTAACCTCCTTTTCATCTTGGTTAATAACAACTAATTTTTTTCCATCAAAAATAAAGGTGTTTCCAAGATAGTCTAGGTTATATTTTTCACCAGAGAGTGTAATTTCTCCTCTTATTGGAGGGTCATTTGTGATACCCGCTTCTTTGTTAATTAAAGAAGAATTAAAACCTATAACCATGTTTCTGTAGGTACCCATTTTATTTGAAACTTCATCTAACAGTTTTTTTGCTTCAGAAGAATCTGTTTGTCCCATAGCACTAATGCTAATACATAATCCAATAAATAATAATCCTATTTTTTTCATCGTCTTTCTTATTTCCACTTTCGGAATAGTTTATAATTATTAATTCTTTTCACTTTCTAATAATTGCTCTAAAGCAATTAAGTCTGGTACAAGTACTTGTCGTGCTTTGCTACCTTCGAAAGGACCTACAATACCAGCGGCTTCTAATTGATCTATTAATCTACCTGCTCGGTTGTAACCTAACTTCAATTTACGTTGCAATAACGATGCCGAACCTTGTTGTGCAGTAACAATAACTTCAGCTGCTTCTTTGAACAGTTTATCTCTGTCTGCAATATCAACATCAAGATTTGTGCCACCTTCTTCGCCAACATATTCTGGAAGTAAATAAGCTTCTGGGTACGCACGTTGGGAACCAATAAAATCGGTGATTTTTTCTACTTCAGGTGTATCTACGAAAGCACACTGAATTCGAGTAATATCATTTCCTCCAGAATACAATAAGTCACCTCTACCAATTAATTGGTCTGCTCCTGGGGCATCTAAAATAGTTCTCGAATCAATTTTTGAAGTTACTCTAAAAGCAATTCTAGAAGGGAAGTTTGCTTTTATAATACCTGTAATTACATTAACCGATGGACGCTGAGTTGCCACAATTAAATGAATACCGATGGCACGTGCTAATTGAGCTAAACGAGCAATAGGGGTTTCTACTTCTTTTCCAGCGGTCATAATCAAATCAGCAAATTCGTCAATTACTAATACAATATAAGGTAAAAAGCGATGTCCGTTTTCAGGATTTAGTTTACGAGCCTTAAACTTAGCGTTGTATTCTTTAATGTTACGAACCATGGCATTTTTAAGCAAGTCGTAACGATTATCCATTTCAATACATAAAGAGTTTAAAGTGTTAACTACTTTGGTAGTATCTGTAATAATAGCATCAGAATCATCTGGTAATTTCGCTAAGTAATGACGCTCTATTTTATTGAATAGTGTTAATTCTACTTTTTTAGGATCAACTAATACAAACTTTACTTCAGCTGGATGTTTTTTGTATAGAAGTGATGTTAAAATAGCATTCAATCCTACTGATTTACCTTGTCCTGTAGCACCTGCCATAAGTAAGTGAGGCATTTTAGCTAAATCGATAACAAAGGTTTCGTTTGAAATAGTTTTACCTAAAGCAATAGGAAGTTGCATAGGTGATTCTTGAAACTTTTTTGAAGCAATTACCGAATGCATAGACACGATAGTTGCTTTTTTATTAGGTACTTCAATACCAATGGTTCCTTTACCTGGAATAGGAGCAATAATACGTATTCCTAAAGCTGAAAGTGATAAAGCAATATCGTCTTCTAGGTTTTTAATTTTTGAAATACGAACTCCAGCTTCAGGTACAATTTCATATAAGGTAATTGTTGGGCCAACAGTTGCTTTTATTTGTGCAATACCAATTTTGTAGTTTTTTAAAGTTTCTACGATTTGATTTTTCTTAGCTTCAAGTTCGGTAGGGTCAACAGAAATGCTTTCGTTGTATTCTTTTAGTAAGTTAAAAGAAGGGAATTTAAAATTTCCTAGCTCTAAGGTAGGGTCAAACTCGCCAAAATCTTTGAGTAATTGATCTGATAAGTTTTCAGAGACACTTTTTTCTTCTGCAATTTTTTCAATAGCAACTTCTACTTCTTTTTTACTGTCTTCTAATATATCTATCGTAGGCTCGTTAGTTTGAGTAATATCTAAAGAAATTTCTTCTTTCTTTTCGTTATTTGAAGTTTCATCAACACCAGAATAGTTAGAAATGGTTGGTTGTAAATTTTCTAGAGATAGTTCAAAGTCTGATTTATCTTTCTTTGCTTCTTCAGTTTTAGCTTCTTCAGAATTGATGTTAACATCAGTATCATTTACAATTGTAGAGTCATCTCTGTTAACTTTAGGAGTATCTTTTATAGCGTTAGCTTTTTTCTCTTTATTAACTTTTACCTTTTCACTAATTGTTTCAGGAGTAATACTAAAGCGTATAATTAAATAAGCAACTAAAAAGAAAATAAGCAAAATAGCTAGCCCTGTTTTACCTATGAAAGTTTGTAAATATTCATTTAATTCAAAACCGATAACTCCTGATAAAAGGGCATGTTTTTTTTCAAAAAAACCCAGAGTTATTGCAAACCATAGCATAATAAGAATAGCCCAATTCCAAGAGGTTATAATTCTTTTTAGATTGGTTTGAAGTAAAATTCTAGATCCTGTTAAAAACAATGTTATAGGTATAATAAAAGCCCCTAAACCAAAACCGTCGTATACAAGAAAATTACTGAGTTTAGCACCTATTTTTCCTAATAAATTTTTAGTAGGAATTGTTCTGTCTGCAAATTGACTAAGTGTGCTTTGATCTTCTTGCCAAGAGAAGAAAAAAGAAATAAAAGCAACGGTTAAAAATATAGAAAACAGTAATAGAAAAAAACCTAGAATAGTTTGGTTTTGTCTATTTGAAAAAAAGGTTTTAGCCTTTTTAATGATAGAAGTTTTTGGCTGTTTTTTTTGAACAGTTGTCTTTTTTTTTGCCATGTATTTTTGTTAGGAATAAATTGAACGCTACAATATAGCTATTATTTTAGGAAGGTAAATTACTCCAGCAATAATTAACGATACAAGAGCTGCAAATGCAGGAGCACCAGCAGCAATATCTTTAATGAAACCTATTTTTTTATGGTAATTTGGATGTATAAAATCAGCTACTTTTTCTATGGCAGTATTTAGAGCTTCAGCAACTAAAACAACTCCTATAGCTAACACTTGAACTATCCATTCGGTTGCAGATATGTTAAAGTAAAAACCTAGGAAAACAGCAATTAAAGCAAATGTAAGTTGAGCCTTTATGCTATCTTCTGTAGTTATTAATAACCACATTCCCTTTACTGCAAATTTAATACTACGTATGCGTCCCTTTAAAAAGCCGTCATTCGGGTTCTTCATATATTCTTAAAGAGCTTTTAACGCAGCTTCATAATTAGGTTCGTCTACAGTTTCGTTTACTTGTTCTGTATAGGTTACAGTACCATTTTCATCAATAATAACAATAGAGCGAGAATGTAAGCCTGCTAAAGGTCCTGTAACAATTTCCAATCCATAGTCTTTGCCAAATCTACCAGCAGCAAAATCAGATAACATTACTACATTTTCAATACCTTCAGCACCACAAAAACGATCTTGAGCAAAAGGTAAGTCTCTAGAAATACATAAAACTTTAGTGTTTTCTAAATTGGCTGCTTTTTTGTTGAATTCTCTAACAGAGGTAGCACAAGTACCTGTATCAACACTTGGGAAAATATTTAAAATTAATCTAGTACCATTAAAGTTATCTAATTTTTTAATAGATAAATCAGTTGCAACTAATGAAAAATCAATTGCTTTAGTTCCTATTTTAGGTAGGTTGCCTATTGTTTCAATAGGGCTCCCTTTTAGTGTTATTGATGCCATTTTATTCCAGTTTTAATAAAAATCAAAGGTAGTTAAATAAATTAAAAAATAAATAAGATAAAGTTGGAGCACCTTTAAAAAACTTATCTTCGCAGCTTGAAAAATGGATAGAAATTGAATTTACAACAATATACATCTGAGTTTAAATATAATTTAAAACTTGCTACTCCAGTGATGTTGGGTATGTTGGGGCATACTTTTGTGAGTTTTATAGATAATATTATGGTGGGGCAACTTGGAACTGCTGAGTTAGCAGCAGTTTCATTAGGTAATAGTTTTATGTTTATTGCTATGTCGTTAGGTATTGGTTTTTCTACTGCAATAACACCTTTAATTGCTGAAGCAGATTCTTCAAATAATTTTACACAAGCAAAATCTACTTTTAAGCATGGACTTTTTTTATGCACTATGATGGGGCTTGTACTGTTTTTAGCTGTTTTCTTTTCGAAGCCGTTAATGTATTTAATGAAACAACCTATAGAAGTAGTTGAGTTAGCGATTCCATATTTAGATTTGGTAGCCTTTTCATTAATTCCGATGATTATTTTTCAGGCATTTAAACAGTTTAGCGATGGAATGTCGATGACACGTTACCCTATGTATGCAACATTAATAGCTAATGTGTTAAACGTGCTACTTAATTACTTACTTATTTATGGAAAGTTTGGTTTTCCAGAGTTAGGAATAGTAGGAGCTGCTTATGGAACATTACTTTCAAGGTTTGTAATGGTAGTATATCTGTGGTGGTTGTTAAGTAAAAAGGAACGATCAAAACGCTTGGTAACCAATATTAAGTTTTTTGTTTTAGATACTTTGATGATTCGAAAAATATTAAATTTAGGTACACCAAGTGCTATGCAAATGTTTTTTGAAGTAGCTATTTTTACGGCAGCAATTTGGTTAAGTGGATTGTTAGGTAAAAATCCTCAAGCAGCAAATCAAATAGCATTGAATTTATCTTCTATGACATTTATGGTAGCAACCGGATTAAGTGTTGCATCTATGATTAGAGTGGGGAATCAAAAAGGATTAAAAAATTATAAAGAATTACGAAGAATAGCGTTTTCAATCTTTTTCTTAGGAACAATATTAGCGGTTGTATTTGCTACTTTCTTCTTTGTTTTTCATAAATCATTACCAAATTTATATGTTGATTTAAGCGATGCTGAAAATTATGCAGATAATATGGAGGTAATGAGTATAGCAGCAAACTTATTAATTGCTGCCGCAATTTTTCAGATTAGTGATAGTATACAAGTTGTAATGTTAGGTGCTTTACGTGGTTTACAAGATGTTAAAATACCTACATTAATAACTTTTATATCGTATTGGATAGTTGGTTTTCCGATTAGCTTTTTCTTTGGAGCAAAAGATATGTATGGTAGCTTTGGTATTTGGTTAGGATTACTAGCAGGATTAACTACAGCGTCAATCTTATTATTTATACGATTTAACAAATTAACTATCAAACTTATTAAAACAAAACACTATGAACTTACCTAAATTTTTATTAGCAGATAATAGTAAACACCCAGAAGATATTTTCGTTTTGCATACTGAATATCCTCGTTTTTTAATTAATTTAAAAGACGATGAAGTTGAATGGTTTGAAGATTTATCAAATGAAAATGAACAAGATTTAGCTAATGAGTTAGAAAGCTTAATTGAAGCTGCAGGATTGTTTTATGATGCAGAAATGGAAGGGTTAGATTAAAAATTAGCCTTCTAAAAATTCAATAGGGTTTAGATAAAACATTTTTTTCCACCCTTGTCTTTCTGAATCAATCTTCCATACATAAGGTATTATAGTAAGTATAGAGTAGTGTAAATGTGGAGCTTTTCCAGCGGCATTCCCACTAGTTCCGACAGTACCAATTACTGAGTTATTATTTACAAAAGTTAAAGAAGATGTTTTTACGTTTTCTAAATGTGCATAATAATGTAGCCTCCATTTTGGACCTAAAACTAGTACTGTATTTCCGCCCATACTTGTTTTTCCAGAAAATAAAACTATTCCAAGAGTAGAAGAAGTGATTTTAGTATTTTTCTTAGCAAAAATATCAACCCCTTTGTGAGTAATTGATTTTCCCCAAGGGTAATACCAAAATGATTTTGGGTTGTAATCTGATTTGGTAGCTCCCTTAACAGGCATTTTTAAGTTTTGAGGAATTAAAAAACCTGTAAATAGAAGCACTAAAATAATAAGAACTCTTCTTTTTATTTTAATAGCCTTTACCACCAAAGCTCTTTTTTTTCTTCTTTCCAAAGAATTAATCTGAAATCTTCATAATGATTTCCATTACCAATGGTATGTGTATCTCTGTGCCCTTTACCTAATTTTAATTTATGAAGAATTCCAGCATAGTTACTTACCCATAAAGTTTGATTGTTGTCAGAAATTGTAATACCGCTAATGGTAGAGCCAAGATAATGTCGCCAAATACAGTTCCCATTTTTATCAAAAGCTTTAATGTATCCGTAAGCATCACCTAAAATGTAATAGTCTTTAGTAGCTGTACCAACATACACTCTCATTTCATCATCAATAACCTTAAAATTATCTGCTTCATCTACATAAGATTCAACTTCTAATCCGTTTAAGTTCTTAGCATCAACCCCTATGGTAATTCCGTTATAAAAATGACAAGAGTTTGTAATAAGTTGTTTGTCGTCTTTAGAAAATAGGCAAAAATGAGGATAAGAAGATTGCGGACCAATTTCTCCAATTTGATTTCCTTCATTATCTAATACTCGATGATCAAAAGATTGATCACCAACTACAATATATTTATTGTCATTAGATAAAGCAGCGTTTTCCATGTCTATGTATGGTTCCCATTCTTCATCTTCTAAATCGGGCAAAGGATGTATCATGTGTGTCTTGTTTTTAGATATTAAAAATATTCCTTCTGAAGTAGTAATAAGTACTTTTTTCCCATCGTTGAAGGGTGTTATATTTGAAATACCTAATTCATTTATATCGCCTAACTCAAAAGTTTCAATAATTTCTCCATCCCATTCTTTACGTGTAATTAATGTTTTTGGAGTTTTAATTGCAAAAATGTTGTTTTGATGAGATTTTCCTATGGCATCAATGGTATTATCTAATTTAATAAGTGTTCTGTTGTTTAGAAGATAGGCTTGTCTTTTTTGATAGGCGCTACCTGTTACAAAAACGATTTTTTCATTTTCAATAAAGCATAGCTGTTCAATACTTTGTCCTTTTTCTTTAAAATATTTTATTAATGGAGTATGAGCAGGTGGGTATTGTTTTCTGAACTCTTCAATATGTCCAGTTTTATTGGCTTCTCTTAACTTTTGTACCACGACATCAGCTAAATGGTTACGGTTGTCTTCTGGTTCTTTACCTTTCCAATTTTCCCAACCATGTTCTTCACCAAAAGAAACCATCTTGTTAACCTCAGTAGCATAAGTTTCGCCAATTTTACACCATTCTTGTTGTATTTCTTTGTCGTTTGCTTTACTAGTCTCCATTATATACTTTTACTTTTTAAATATGTTTTTACTTTTTTATAGCCAATCAGCTTCAATTCCTTTTTCTTGAAATTCTTCTAAAAGTGAATCATTTTCGCTGTAAAGAAGAGAAATGTTTTTTAAGTTAGGAAGTAGTTCAGCATCAACAGCAGAGTTTACACTAAATACATCATCTTCACCGTCCCAAAAAGGGATAATTTGACCATAGATTTCGTCACCACCATCCATGTCTAGTTCTTCAATGTTTTCAACCATTTCAGAAGTGAGTTCTAAGTTTTTAAAATGTTCTAATACTTCAGGAATAATTTCATAACCTTCTTCTTCAATAACATCATAGGCTTCTGAACTGGATAAGTTTCGCTGTTTTTCTATAAACTCATAAACGTCTAATTTAGGCTCTAATACTTCTTGAACATACATTAATTCATTAATCACTGCTAGTTTAAAGTTTAATTCTTTAAAATTTAATTGATTACTCATAGTCTACTTTGTGTTTTAATTAGCAAGAGGTTAAGTGTAGAAAACACTTAATAGCTTTTTTGGGTGAAATTATTTATAAAAACAAAGGCAATCGACACGAAATTTGTTAAAAAAAATATAAGATTAGCTTGTGAATGATGATTAAAGTTTATGAAAGAAACGCAATAGCGTATTTCTATCACTATTGCGTTTTTAGGTCTATTTAGTTATTTGATGTGTCCAAAAAGCACCACTAATATCAGTTATTTTTAATGTATATGTTCCGTTAGAAAGATTAGAAAAAACTTGATTTTTGAAAATCATTTTAGCTTTAGCACCTAAAGGCACAACCAAGCTGTGTTTACCTGGTTTTATTTTAGCAACATAATAATTTAAGATGTTTTCATTAGTTAAAGAAGCTAAGTCTTTTTGAGAATACTGAATAACAGTATTATTTTGTTGGTTTGATAATTCAACAGAGATAACCCAAGAACCGTAAACATCAACACCCTCTGTTCTAAAAAGGTCAAAAGAAAGTATATCGTTGCTAATTTTAGCTTCTGTTATTTCTAATTTAGGTTTTACTGATTTGTTATGAAGTGTACCCCAAATTCCGCCATGAAATACTTGGTTTGTGAATAAAGTCATTCCTAAAATAGCCAAGGACCCTATTAAAACAAATTTTGGAAAAATATGGTTCTTAATTGGTATAACTCCTGATCCTAACCATGCAAACCATTTCTTTTTAGTAAAGGAAAAATTGTTTTTTATGAAGTAGTTATCTATTGAATATTTACCGCTGCCTGTTAAAAAAAGTACATAACCTGTTGCAATTCCAAGTACACCAATTTGCCATTCGTCAAGACATGTTGTACCTATCCAACCAGAGCCAAGGAGAATTCCCATTGCTAACCCAAATACACCTATACTCATTATTCTGGTAAATAAACCAAATATGATGAATAGACCTACAATTCCTTCAATAATGGTAAATATTACCATGTTTAACCATAGGATGTCAGGATTTTCTACTAAATATTGAATAAGAGGTTTAATGCCTAAAGCGTTAGGGAGAAAATGATTGAATTTTTCTCCAATGTACCCAGCTACTTCAGGATCAAGTTTATTAGCTAAAATTGTTCTTCTCCAAAAGGCAGAAAAATATGTCCAGCCAATAACTAAACGTATAGCAAGAACTAAAAGTCCAGAATCATTTTTTATATTGTTGTTAATCATTTTTTTTATTTAAGTTAAGTGAGGCTAGCTATTTAAACTTAAGGCATAGCCACGAGTTACATAAACATTGTTTATGTAGGTTGTTATTGTTTTACTTGATGTTGTTAAATTCTACTTTTTATTAAAGTAAACTATTAAGTGGAAAGTGGTATTAAAGATAAACCTTAAAGTTTTTAAATAAAATATAAAGAGGAACTGAAGTTGTTACATTTCTCTTTTTTTGATAATCAATCCTTGTTTTGTAATGAAAAATTTCACCAAAGCTAAAAGAAAGGTTAAAAGCTCTATTTATAAAAAAAGGATAAACCTTAATAGAAGAAGGTATTGTTTGTAGTAGAGAAATGTCTGTAACCTCACGACTATAGCAACTAAGATTGCTCGTGGTGGTCTGACTTTTACTCGAAACCTCTGTAAGGGGAACATTAAGTTCTGCTTGTATAAAGTTTCTAACCTTACAGGGAGAAAATAGCAATAAAAATACTAGCCCTACTATTGGAAATAGGGATGATGCATTAGGTATTTTACTGTGTTTTCTCACATTGTAAACTTATAAAATAAACGGAGTGTTGTGTGTTATAGTTTTCTTAATAAAGTTACTGTATTTGTAAGTGCTCCATTTCTTTATCGGCTAATGTTTTTTGATCAATAACTTTAAAACCTAGCTTTAAATATAATTTTTTAGCATTAGGGTTATCTTTATCAACCAAAAGACCTAATGTTTCACTCTTTTTATGAACATATTCATCAATTAAAAAGGTTAGTATTTTAGAACCAACACCTTTACCTTGGTAGCTAGGGTTTACACCAATACAATCAATATAATACTCACCAGGCTGGGTTTCGTATTCGTATGTTAGTTCTTTATTAAACATGGTTTTTATTAATGCAGCTACTGGTTTTCTAAGTTTTTTTAAATCTGCACCATCATATATGTTAGCTGCAGCAATAGTTTTATTGTCACTTTCTATAACCCAACAGTTTTCATAAGAGTATTGGTTGTTTTTTTGAATAATTAATGCCTCTAAAAAGGCAAGTGCTTTTTTTGTAGAACTTTCTCCTATAAATTTATAAACAATGTCTTCCATTGCTAATAACATATAAGAAGCAATTTCTTTAGTGTCTTTAGTAGTGGCTTTTCTTATAATCATGGTGAGTTCTTTAATTAATTTTATTTCTAACTATTTTAACATTCATACCGAAAGACTTTTTATATGTTATAATTTTTACTTTGTTTCTAGATATAGAACTCCCTTTTTTAAAACTACTATAACTAGTAATATTTTTATTAAGTATTGTAACGTTTCAAAAAGTATAAGCTTCACTTCCCCAGAAAGAAGTAGAGTCATTGTTTGTTTTTTTACATGAACACAAGCTAAGTAGTAAAAATACTAGTATAAAGATTCTCAAATTCTTAAAAATTCAATTTTTACAAATTTATGTAGTCTATGATTAACTTTTCCTTTATTTCTCAAGTTTATGTGCTGAGGTCGGTATCTTCCCATTCAGTACCGTTAGAAAGCATCCATGTTAACGAATGTCTACGTTCATGTATAACTCCTCCATTCGCAATAGGGTCGAAGCCATCAGGAGTAGTGTTTCCTCCTAGTTGAGCACTTCTTACAGCATTATGCAAACAGTAAAATAAATCTTCTTTTTCTACTAATTTTTCTTCTTCTAGAGTGTGTTGTTGAGGAAGCCAATCACTAATTAAAGTATCAAGTGAACAAGTGTAATTTATAAAGATTTCCTGCATTTGCTCACCAGTCATCATTTGACCAGAAATTTCAGGCTCGTCATAACCAAAGTACCAAGCAAGTGGCCATGCGTTTTCAAACTTCCAACCAATAGAATTTCTTAACTCAATATCATTTCTAGAAGCATCAAGTATTTCTTTTTCCTCTAGGGTCATGTAACCAGAAAGTTTATTTTGATTAATGAAGTTAATTATTTTTTCGTCGGGTAAATTTTCTGAAGGCACCATAAGCCATAAAACAAGAGCTTTTATAGCGTGGAGTCTTCCTGCAATTTCATCAGCAGGTCTTAACTTTGTTTCTCTAATTGTAGGGAGAGAACTTGCAGGATGAAATCCGGCGTTTAGACAAGTAGTAATTGATTGAGATCTAACTATTGAAGAATCTTTTTGAGTTGTTTGAGTATTATTCGTTGAAGTTTTTTTTCTGTTAAACCATCCCATAGTTTGTTTTTTATGTTTGTAAGTTTATAGCTTATTTTTGGTGAAAATATTCATAATAGTAATAGGTGTTGTTATAGAATTTGTTAAAATATAGTAAAGATTGATAAGAAATTTATGTTACTACTTTTTTCATAGGTTTAAACTGTTTGGTAACATTATTATTATCTTAATAAATAAAGTTTAAGTAATTTTTATTTAATGTGTTATAAATAAGTGTTCAACGTTTTTTAGTAGTAGACCTAGAATAGGTAAGATAAATTAACATAGCGTAACTAAAACTTAGTTGTTTTTGTGCTGTAATAAAAACTTAAAAATCTATTACCTTCGCAGTATGCAACAAACAACAAATACAATTTTAATGGTCCGTCCCGCAAACTTTAGGATGAATGAGCAAACAGCAGTAAATAATTATTACCAGCAAGAGTTGTCAGGAATGTTACCTGCATCAATCAATGTTAAGGCACAAGAAGAGTTTGATGCTTTTGTAGAAAAATTGCGAGCTGTAGGAGTTAGTGTAGTAGTTACTGAAGATACCAAAGAGCCTAATACACCAGATGCATTATTTCCAAATAACTGGATTTCTTTTCATGAAAACGGAGACGTAGCTATCTACCCGATGTTTGCAGAGAATAGGCGTTTAGAACGTAGAGAAGACGTGTTGGAAAAACTAGAAGAGAAAGGTTTTGTAATTGAAAATGTTGTAGACTATTCAGAAGCAGAAGAGGAAGGGATTTTTTTAGAAGGAACAGGAAGTATGATTTTAGATAGATACAATAGAAAAGCCTATTGTGCCTTATCACCACGTGCAGATGAAGAATTGTTTATTGAGTTTTGTGAAGATTTTGAATACACACCTGTAATTTTTACAGCAAATCAAACAGTTAAAGGAAGGAGAGAAGCTATTTATCATACAAACGTAATGATGTGTGTTGCGGAAAGTTTTTCAGTGGTATGTTTAGATTCGATAGATGATAAAAAAGAAAAGAAAAACTTATTAAAACACTTAAAGTCGGATGGAAAAGAAGTTATTGCCATCTCAGAGCAACAAGTAACACAATTTGCAGGAAATATGTTACAAGTTAAAGGAGTAAATGACGAGCGTTACTTAGTAATGAGTTCTTCCGCCTTTAAATCATTAAACCCAAATCAAATTAAAGCTATAGAAAAACACTGTAAAATACTGCACAGCTCTCTAGAAACTATAGAAACCTGTGGTGGAGGAAGTGCTCGTTGTATGATGGCTGAGGTTTTTTTGCCAAAAGCCTAAGCAACCATTGTATTTGAAATTTTATAGTTTTTATAATACTGCATTAAAATAAAAGAACAGATAACTGAAGAAGCAATTCCTTCAATAGCTAATGCAAATACAACTAGTGGTAAACTTAAATTTTGCCCCCAGAAAGAAGATTGTTCAAGTATTGTCATAAAACTAGCATCAATAAAATCTACATATATAATTAGCCCAAAAACAGTTAAGGCTACAGCAATTATTGAGGTTCCAATTCCTAATAAAAAATTACTGAAATATAACGACTCATGGTTTTTAACAATGTTGGTTTTTATAGCCCTGTTAATACCATAAAGAACGAAAGCAAAGTTTAAAAAACGTAGTTCGGATATATCTTCTAATCCAAAAATTTTCATAACTAAAAAAAAGCAAACAATACCCGTAAAAATTAGCATTGCATTGTTAAAGATGATTTTATTGCTCGACATAATAATGCATTTTAAGAGTTAAACGTCTTAAAAATACAAAATAAAGAAATGAAAATCAATTATTTATAACAAAGCTTCTTTTAAAATAGTTACAGGATGTTTTGCTAAACGCTTTGTTCCGTCATAAATTTGATGACGACAACTAGTACCAGCAGCGACTATTTCTGTATCAACCGAACAGTTTCTAACCTTAGGAAACAACGTATCTTCCCCCACTTGCATACTTACTTTATAGTGTTCTTTTTCATACCCAAAAGATCCTGCCATACCACAACAACCAGTATTCATAATGGTCACCTTGTAGTTTTTAGGAATGTTTAAAATAGAAAAAGAAGCGTGTGTACTAGACAAAGCTTTTTGGTGACAATGTCCATGTATTTTAAGCTCTTTAGTTTCATTGCTAAATTTAGTGGTGTCTATAGAGCCTTTAGTATGTTCTTTAGCTAAAAATTCTTCAATAGTGTAACAGTTTTCAGAAAGCTTTTTGGCTGTTGTTTTATCATCTGCTAAACGTAAGTACTCATCTCTAAAGGTTAAAATAGCCGAAGGTTCTAATCCAATTAATGGAGTTTCTTCAGAAATTAGTTCTTTAAAAGTGTTTACATTTTTATTAGCAATTTCTTTAGCTTCTTTTAAAAAACCTTTTGAGATATAGCTACGCCCACTTTCTTCGTGGTTCACGGTTTTTACTTCATATCCTAGTTTTTCCAATACAACAACTGCGTCTTTTCCAATTTCTGCATCATAATAGTTGGTAAACTCATCATTAAATAAATACACTGTTTTTTTAGAAGCTATTGGTTTATGGTTTTCTAACCAAGTACTTAAAGGTTGTTTTGCTAACTTAGGAACAGAACGTTCTGTGGCAACTCCCATAACCTTTTTAGCTAGAGTAGTATTGGTAAAGAAATTTGTTAGTACAGGGAACTTACTTCCTAATTTATTGTATTTAGCATTGTTAGCAAATAATTTACTGCGGAAAGAATATCCGTTTGTTTCTTGATATTGGTGCAAGAATTCTGCTTTCATCGAAGCAATATCTACATTACTCGGACATTCGCTAGCACAAGCCTTACAACTCAAACATAGGTCTAGGATGTCTTTTAATTCTTTAGAATTGAACTTGTTTTGAGCGGTATTATTCGTTAAAACTTCACGAAGTGTATTGGCTCTAGCACGGGTAGTTTCTTTTTCGTTTCGAGTTGCTCGATAACTAGGGCATAAAGTCCCGCCAGCTTCGGGAGATTTACGGCAATCACCTGAACCGTTACATTTTTCAGCTAGTTTTAAAATACCTTCACTATCTGAAAAATCTTGAATGGTTTCTATTTCAGGTTCATTTCTGTCAATTTCATAGCGCAAACTTTGATCCATTGGAAAAGCATCCGTAATTTTTCCTTTGTTGAACACATTGTTCGGATCAAATGCTTTTTTTATTCTTCGTAATAATTGGTAGTTTTTGTCACCTATCATCAACGGAATAAATTCCGCACGCACAATACCATCACCATGTTCACCACTAAACGATCCTTGATACTTCTTAACTAACTCAGCAGTTTCAGTAGTTATTTTTCTAAATAATACTACGTCTTCCTTTTTCTTTAAATTCAAAATAGGACGTAAGTGTAGCTCACCAGCTCCTGCATGTGCATAATACACTGCTCTTTGCTGATATTTATCCATAATTTTGGTGAATTCCTCAATATAAGTAGGTAAATCCTCCAAGGCTACGGCAGTATCTTCAATACAAGCTACCGCTTTATCGTCTCCAACAATATTTCCTAATAATCCTAAACCTGCTTTTCGTAGTTGATGTACTTTAGCAATGTCTTCGCCATATACTTTAGGATAGTGGTACCCAAAATTGTTTGCTTTTAAATCTTCAATAAGTTTATCGGCTAATATTTCAGCTTCTTCTATAGTGTCTGCCGAAACTTCTAACATTAACACAGCTTCTGGATCTCCTTGTAAAAAGAAACGGTTTTTGGCTTGTTCACGGTTATTTTTAGTACAATCTAAAATTACTTTATCCATTAATTCACAAGCATAGAGTGTATGCTTCATGGTAGTAACAGTAGCTTTTAAGCTTTCGTTTACACTAGTAAAATGCGGACATACCATAATACTTTGTGTAGGAGGTAGGTCGTCTAGTTGAATTGTAATAGCTGTTGAAAACACTAAAGTTCCTTCACTTCCTGATAAAAATTTAGCAGGGTTGATAGTTGGTTCTGCCCCACCAAATAAATCGGAAGTTAAAAATTCATCAACAGCATATCCTGTATTTCTTCGGTGAATGCTTTCTTTTGGGAATTCTTTTTTTATTTCTTGCTGAACAGCTTCTTGAGAAAGTTCTGTATAAATAGCACGATAGATATTTCCTTCTAACGAATTTTCTATTTTCTTTTGATTGAATTCAGCTGAAGTAATTTCAGAAAAAGTAACTTCACTACCGTCACTTAACAAGCCTTGAATAGCAATTACTTTATCACGAGTTACTCCATAACGAATAGAAGTACTTCCTGAAGAGTTATTACCTACCATTCCGCCAATCATACAACGGTTAGAGGTTGAGGTATTCGGACCAAAAAATAACCCGAATGGTTTTAGGAAGCGGTTTAAATCGTCACGAATAATTCCTGGCTCTACCGTAATGGTTTTGTTAATCTCATCAAAAGCCAGTATGTTGGTAAAGTGTTTAGAAACGTCTACAACAATTCCATCTCCCACACACTGTCCTGCTAATGAAGTTCCTGCTGTACGCGGAATTAAGGTGATGTTATTTTTAGTAGCAAAATCAATTAATAGCTGAATATCCTCTATGTTCTTAGGATATGCAACTGCTAGTGGGATTTTACGATATACCGAAGCATCGGTTGCGTAAATGTTTTTATGTAGGTCGTCAAAAAATAGTTCGCCAGTTAATGATTTTTTGAACGTTTCTAGTTGTGTTGTTTGTACCATTATCTTAAATACCTAAAATGTGGGTAGTGTTGTTAATTATTCTATTGGAATGTGACGCTTAAAACAGGTATCGAAACATATAAAAGTATCGGTTCCTGCTACTCCTTTGATTAAATGTACGTTATCGTATAGTATTTTTTGTAAATGTTCGTTGTCTCTAGCAAATATTAAAATAAAAATAGCGTAGTAACCAGAAACAAAGTTACATTCGGTTATTTCGGGTATTTTTTCCAACTCGTGCATTACTTCTTTAGCAAAGCGAGCTTCACGCAATCGAATACCTGTGTATGATTTGGTTTTATAGCCTAAGCTTTTTTCTTCTAAAACAAACTCCGCATTTTTAATCACACCTTCAGCGGTTAGTTTTTTAATGCGTTGATGAATTAAGGAATTGGAAACTTTTAATTCTTCCGCAATTTGCGAATAGGCTTTACGAGCATCTAAACGTAATTTTGAAAGTATTTGTTTGTCTATATAATCAAATTGATTTTCCAAAAGAATAATTTTGTTAGAATAAACTTAATATAAGCTACAAGATAAACAATCGTTTTTAACGAAAAAAAAGTGTAGCCGATAATGCAAATATACGGCTACACTTTTTCAATATTCTATTTTATGCTTAAGCATTTATTACTGCTAAGCAGTTTTGTATGCTTTCATCTTGCATGTCTTCATACCATTTTGTTAACTTATAAACAGGTTCACCTAAATCTTTTTCAAATAATGATTGATTTGAAGTGCCTTCATATTCGCGTTTAGCATCATCTGTTCCTAAGTTTGAAGCAAAAATTCCTGCTGCACTTACAGGTAAGAAATCTTCGTAAACCATAGGTTCTATGCTTAAATAGCCAACCTCTAATAATTGGTTTACATCTGCTTTTGTATACACTTTTTCTTTAGATAAAGTTTTTGCTTTATCGGTAGTGAAATAATGGAAATATGCCAACTCTTTTGAGTGTAGCTCTTCATAGTTATCAGGAAAAACTTTAAAATTTTCTGCTAATAATTTATTGTATTCTGAGGCATTTTCGGCAGTTGGTGATCCACCAATAGCTTTACGTGTTTTACCTAATAACTCGTGATACAAGTCAAGTCCTTTTTGAGTTAACGCTACACCACGTTGTTCAATCTCACCAAAGCGAGCTTTGTGTTCGCCTATTTCTTCTTTTTCAGCATTGTTTTTAAAAGTTACTTTTTCGGTCAATGCTTTAAAACTTGTTTGACGTAATAGAATAGGGCATTTTCTTGCAGGAGGTCCTTCTATATTATCTTTTGGTGGAATATTACGAGTTTCCATACTTGTTTGCACCTTGTCTATATCTAAAGTTCTAGGAGTTAAATGGTTGATGTGAGGCCCTTTGAAAGCAACTACATCAGCAATTAATCTGTGTTGATTTAGTAAAGCTTCGTACATTTTATAATCTACGGTAGCAGTATCGTGCCAACGAAAAGTTTCTAATGCTTCTTGAACAAAGGTTTCGGCCTCTTCTTTATTTAACCCTCCTTCTTTTTCAGACTTATCAATGAGTTGTAAAACTTTTTCTGTAAAAATTTGACGTTTTTCTAAAATAGTTTCAACATTATTACGAAGCTGAGTATCATCAATTAAATCTAAACGTAATAAAGAGGTAAAAACTCTGAATGGAGCTTGGTTAAGGGCGGTGCTTTCAATAGCTCTAAATGCTGTAGAATGAACAGGAACACCAGCTGGGGCTAAATCGTAGTAGCCAACAGAATACATTCCCATTACTTTAAACAGACGTCTCATCGTAAATAACTCATAGGGTTTGCCTAAACGAATTGCTCCGTGGCGTTCCATATTTAGTCGAGTTAATTCGCCAGTATGTGCTAACTGCTCTTCAATTTCTTTAGACTCAGAAAGAACATTATCATTGATATCATGAACCAAATCAAGTAACTCACCATAAAGTGGTACCTCATTTTTGTACATATCAGACATAATTTTAGAGAAGCGGTTACGAATGTACTCTGGAGAGACAAATTCTTCAGTTGTATTAGTAAAACTTTCTAGTTTATTTTTTGATGACATAGTTTATTGAGATTTACTACAAATTAAATGAATTTAATTTTTTTTAGCATATGTAAAAATGAATTTTGTTTTATTGATGTTTATTTTGAGTTTATTTGATTTTATAGGTGCGTTTTTTTAAACCAAAAAGACGATTTTTTACTAAAAAAGTGTTTCTTAAAAGTCAATTTGACTTTGTTTCAATAAGCCTTAATAAAATATTTCAGAGTTTTAATTCTATTAGATGTTGGTAACGATAAGTTTTGTTTTAATTTTTTTGTAAAAACTCTGACTACAAATGACTCATTATTAGTGGTTAATGTTTTTATCTTGAAAAAAATAAATTTTATGGTAGGGAGAGGAGATATATGGTTGTCTTAAGGTTATAAATGAAAAAAGTAAAATTATGAAAACATTACAAAAAACAGTATTATTATTAAGTGCAACTTCATTAATGTTATTAGGAACTTCTTGTACTAGTGAAGATGGAAACAATGAAAATTTAAGAATTAAGGCATCTTCAAATAATACATTTAATCAAAGCAAACGAGCTTCAAAAAATGTAAATAATGCAGAAGTAACCATTTCTGAATTTAAACTAAACATCACAGAAATAGAGTTAGAGTTTGATGATAAATACCAAGATGCTATGAATGACAGTATCATAAGTTCTGATGATGAAATTGAGTTAAGAGGACCATTTCAGTTAGATTTGTTAACTGGAACATCAAATATTACTACTTTAGAACTTCCAAAAGCTGATTATGAGGAGATTGAGTTTGAATTTGATAAAAATACAGACGAGTCTAGCGATATGTTTAATAAAACGGTTGTTGTTAAAGGTACTATAAATACTGTACCATTTATCTTTTGGCATGATTTTGAAGAAGAAATTGAAGTAGACTTTGAAAATGAAGCAACTGATATTATTGTTTCTGAAGGCTTAACTGAGGTTACTATAAACTTTGATCTAGATGCAATGCTAAGTCAAGTAGATTTATCTTCTGCTATTGATGGTAATGGAGATGGTACTATAGAAATTAGTCCAGAAGATGTAGATGGAAACAAAGATTTAGCTGATCAATTAAAAGAAAAGCTTAAACAAACAGCAGAGTTATTAGATGATTAATCTTCAGAATTAATTCTATGTAAAAACCCTGTGAAAATAATTTTTACAGGGTTTTTAGTTATAAATTCTCTTTTAAGGTCTCAATTTCATCTCGGAGTTGTGCTGCTACTAAAAAGTCTAAAGCTTTAGCAGCTTCTTCCATTTGTTTACGTTTGTTACGTATGCGTTTTTCTATTTCTTGTTTTGGTAGGTATTCTAAATCCTGCTCAGCAGCTTTTTGTGTGGCATTATCGTAATGATACGAAGTAATCGCGTTTTTAGATAAAGTATTGTCTATCCTTTTGTTGATTTGCTTTGGTGTAATTCCATGTGCTGTGTTGTAATTAATTTGTTTTTCGCGTCTACGAGTGGTCTCGTCAATGGTGAGTTGCATGCTATTGGTAATTTTATCTGCATACATAATTGCTTTTCCATTTACGTTACGTGCAGCACGCCCTACGGTTTGTGTTAACGAACGGTGTGAACGTAAAAAACCTTCTTTGTCAGCATCTAAAATAGCTACTAAAGAGACTTCTGGAAGATCTAATCCTTCACGAAGTAAGTTTACTCCGATGAGTACATCAAACAAGCCTTTACGTAAGTCTTGCATAATTTCTACACGTTCTAAGGTGTCAACATCAGAATGAATATAACGACAACGTACTTGAATACGAGTTAAGTACTTGGCTAATTCTTCTGCCATACGTTTGGTAAGTGTGGTAACCAAAGTACGTTCGTCTTTTTCTATACGAATTTGAATTTCTTCAATTAAATCATCAATTTGATTTAAACTCGGTCGAACTTCAATTTCAGGATCTAACAGTCCTGTTGGTCGAATCACTTGTTCTACAAATAGACCTTCGGTTTTTTGTAATTCGTAATCAGCTGGAGTTGCCGAAACATAAATCACTTGATTTTGCAAGTCTTCAAATTCTTCAAACTTTAATGGACGGTTATCCATGGCGGCAGGTAAACGGAATCCGTATTCTACCAAGTTTTCTTTACGACTTCTATCTCCACCGTACATAGCGTGAACTTGTGGTACAGTTACGTGACTTTCATCAATCACCATCAAATAATCATCAGGAAAATAATCTAACAAACAGAAAGGTCGTGTACCTGCTTCTCGACCGTCTAAATAACGAGAATAATTTTCAATTCCTGAACAATATCCCAGTTCACGAATCATTTCTAAGTCAAATTCGGTGCGCTCTTGTAAACGTTTTGCTTCTAGATGTTTACCGATTTCTTTAAAGTAATCTACTTGTTTTACCATATCTTCCTGAATTTGATGAATGGCATTTTGTAGTATATCTGGAGAAGTTACAAATAAATTGGCAGGATAAATATTGAGTTTTTCTAAACGTGTAATAATTTCATTAGTTTCTATGTCAAAGGTCTCAATTTCTTCGATTTCATCACCAAAAAAATGAATTTTATACCCATTATCTCCATACGACGGATAAATGGTAACCACATCACCTTTCACTTTGAAAGTTCCACTTTTTATTTCAATTTCTGTACGGGCATATAAACTGGTTACTAAGCGATGTAAAAATTTGGTGCGAGAAATTTGTTGATCAACTTCAATCGTAATCACATTCTTTTTAAATTCAGTAGGATTCCCAATACCATACAAACAAGATACCGAGGCTACCACCAATACATCTCGACGTCCTGAAAGAAGGGAAGAGGAAGTACTAATTCGCAAGCGTTCTATTTCATCATTGATAGACAGATCTTTCTCAATGTACGTTCCCGTAACAGGAATATAAGCTTCGGGTTGGTAGTAATCATAGTATGAAACAAAGTACTCCACAGCATTGTTAGGAAAGAACTGCTTGAACTCAGAGTATAATTGAGCAGCTAAGGTTTTGTTATGGGCTAAAACAAGTGTTGGTCGATTTACTTCTGCAACTACGTTGGCAACAGAAAATGTTTTTCCTGAACCAGTAACACCTAAAAGTGTTTGGTACTTTTCATCAGCTAAAATACCATTTGAAAGTTGTTCAATAGCTAGAGGTTGATCTCCTGTAGGTTTAAATTCTGAGTTTAATTCAAAGTTCATTCAACAAAAATACGGATAGTTATTTATGTGATGAATTTTAATTTCTTTTGAGAGTAAAATGCCCTTTTTTGTCTATTTTATTGTCATTAATATCAGTTAATTTAGCATGAAACCAGTAGTCATTAGAAGGTAATTTTATATTATTGTAAGTTCCGTCCCAACCAAGCTCTATGTTTTTATCATTTATAACATATAAGATTTTACCAAAACGATTAAATATTTTGATATTAATTTCTTTAAAGAAATTAGTATTTGCTCCGTAAACTTTCCAGTAGTCATTAAATCCATCATCGTTTGGGGTTAAAAATTTAGGGTAACCAATTATACTTGCTGAGGTTTTAGTAGGGCTTTCACATTTATTAATATCTCTTATATAAATAGTGGCAATACCAGGTTGTACATTGTTAAAAGAGTGGGAGGTTCCATTTCCAACATAATTAGTATCATCTAGGGAAAACTCATAGCTACTATCTCCATCAATACTTATGTAAACACTGTTGTCGGTTTCGCTTTGAATATTTACTTCAATATTTAAAACATCAGGAGGAGGAGGGTACTTAACTGTAAAGTTTTTAGAGTTTGAACATTCTATACCATTTATTGTTTTGTAAACGGTTAAAGAAAACTCACCTTCTCTAGTTAAAGGAAAACTGTTACTGGTGCTAATGGTATTGTTATTTTCATCTTTCCATTCGAAACGATTATTAGAAGAGTCAGCTGTTAATGTAATAGGGGGATGATCAGAAGGGCTAACGCAAATAGTGTAGCTGTCCTTTAAGTTAATTTGAGGAGAATTTACGATTAAGTCAATTGGAGATATACCAAAGCAACCTTTTTCATTTTCTATTTTTACCCAAATGGTTGAGGATGGAGAAAGGAATTCAGGAGGTAGGGGGGTAATTGTTCTTTGAGCATCTTCTAATGAAGAGAAGAAAGAAATTTTATCAAGAGTGTTTAAACCAAAAGTATTTATGATTTCTGCTTTTTTGCTTTCTAGGTTAAAGATACCTTTATTGTTAGAATTTTCACAAACTGTTATAGAAGGAATAGTAAGGGTTGGTTTAAATAAAGTTCTAATAGAAAAATTTTCAATATCAGAACATCCATATATACTAGTTGCTTTCGTATAAATGGTTTGTGGATTACTTTCATTATAAAAGTTTTCAGGATCTAAAATTTCATTTACGTTATTTTCAGCATCAGATAAGTTTTTATAAAACTTATAGGTAAGGGTATTATCGGTTGAGATTTTATTAGCAATATTGTTCAAGTTAAATAAACTGATACCATCATTGTTGTCATCACACTGAATAATTTCTTGATTAGGAGATAAATTTGGTAGTGGATAAATAGTGATTTTTTTATAGAGAGGAATATCTTGGTTATTAATATTGATTACGGCAGTAACATTATATTCGCCTGCGGATGTATATGTGTGTTTAGGAGTTATATCATTACTTTTATTTCCATCTCCAAAATCCCAAACGACACTCTTTATAGGGGCATAAGAATCAAGAGAAAAAGTGAATGTATCAAAAACACATTGGTTTTCTGTCGTTATTCTGTTTCTAAAGTAAGATTGAATGAAATTAGGTAAGCCAAAATAAGACAAACCATCCTCTAAGTTAACTGCATCGTGTTCATAATTACATGCAACACCTAGTTTATTTGGATCGTTGATAACGCCCAAGGTATTGAAAGGGGTTAAATCAAAGCCGATAGGTTGTCCACCATAATCAAAAAGTCTTTCAGAGTTTATTTGAGCAATATAGATTTTTCCATCAGAGGCTAATTGGGCAGAGGCACTTGCTCTGTCTGGTGTAGTTGTAAAAATAGATTCACCAAAAAAGAATTGATCTGTATTGTCAAGATCTAATTGCATAATATTATAACTGTCGTTATTTCCTCTTTCATAGTAAAAAGAAGAATAATAAAGAATCTTAGAGTTTGAAGAGAAAGTTAGTCCATTACATGTATACCCATCAGTAAAGTTTAGTCGTAAATTTAATAATTTAAAACGTGAAAACACCCCTGTTTCATTATCAAAGTTATAAATGTATAAATTAGAGCCAGTTGAAAGAGCAACTTTACTTCCATCTGGAGAGGCTTTTATTTCTCCTTTGGATAAGGAGCTTTTTATTTCGTTTAGTTTAGTTTTTACAGGACGAAAATTAACACCTTTATCAGTTACTCTAAATGCAAAGAAAATTTCATCTGGACCATTGTAAGAATTACTTCCATATGTTATAACCCAAATATCTTTTCCGTTTTTATGATGTACTGCGGTAATTCTTTGAGCAGTAGAATTTTCAAGTCTTATATTCTTCTGAGTTACTTTACCTAAAGGGTATTTATTTGATATTTCAACTTCAGAAAAGTAAATACCAGGAAACAAAGAAGGGTTTTCTGTTTTAGTCTTTCTAGTGGTAAACACATAATAAATACTATTACTATTAGGTTTAGGTATGATTATTGAAGGTTGAGACGCTTCAGACTCCCCTATTAAACCCTCTCCGTTTTCCATTATTTTGTGGTTTCTATTCCAAATAGTTGCTCCGTTAGTATAGAATAATAAATTCCCTTGATTACTTGAAATAGAAGATGAACCAGTTTCGGTAACTATTTGCCCTTTATTAGAAATACTAAGATTACCATTGTTAAAAACTATTCCTGCTTTATCTCCAAAGAACCAATTATCAGTTTCTCTTTGAGAAAAACATGAAATAGAAAAAATAAATAAACAAACAAATATTAGCTTGGTCATAGCTAGTTAATTTTAGTAAGAAGCTAATTTACAAAAAAATAACTTTCCGTATTTATAATCATTTTATTGCTTATTTCCTCAGTAAAGAGAAATGCCCAGTTTTTTTTCTAACTTTTCCATTAGAATCTATTAACTCAGCATTGTACCAATAGTCGTTTGAAGGAAGAATGGCGCCATTGTATAAGCCATTCCAACCTTGACTGTTTTTATCCGTAATTTCATTAATTAATTTTCCAAAGCGATTAAAAATTTGAACTTTAACAAGATTATAATAATCATTATCGACACCCAAAACTTTCCATGTGTCAAAGTGTCCGTCATTATTTGGGGTGAAATGACGCTGAAAATAGATAGTTGAAATTTTGTTAGATGTAGTAATTCCACATCCGTTACGATCTCTAATTGAAATAGAATTTAGCCCAGGAGGAATATTGGTAAATGTGTATGAGAGATTTTCATCTCCTTTAACAAAGTCACTAAGATTTGTACTATTTAAAGCAAATTCATAATCACCAATTCCGTCCACAGTAATTTCTATTTTATTATTATCTGGATTATCTTGATCGTCAATTGATTTAATATTTATGACTAAGGCTTGATTGGATTCTTTTACAAAGAATGTATTATATCCCATACAATTTTCCGAAATGTTAGGATGACTTCTATAAGCTTCAACTTTATATTCCCCTTCAGTGTTAGCGTTATGGATAGTAGATGTTTCTCCAGAGAGCAAACTACCATTTAAATACCACTTGTAAGTATCTGTTGGATTTCCAGTACCAGCATTTAAGGGAACTGTATAAGGTTGAGAGGGGAGCCTAGGGTTATCAACGCAAAGAATAATATTATCAGGGTTTCCTTGAGGAACAGGCAAATCTATAACATGTAGGGTAAACTTACCGACACTTTCGCAAGCGTTGTTATTTTTTGATATAATTCTTACAAATACTTCTGTGTTATTAGTAAATAAATCATCATCATATGGAGGTAGAATTTTGTTTGTTTGTAATGAGGCATCGTTTGCTGTTCTATAAAACTCAATAGAATGGGTGTTACTTGTTAACGCGCCATTTGATTTTGTAATAATATCATTCTTTTTTATATCAAAATTAAAGAATGTGTTTTGACTACCTATACTTTGAGTAGCATTAGGGTTAGAAGCATTAATGTCTAGTTCACAAGAATACATGTCGTCAAAAGTATCTAGACCAGATGAGTTAACAACTAAATCTAAGCTTCCTGTATTGAAGCACTGTGTTGTATTATTTATAATTTTTACAAGTAGTGTTTGGTTGAAAGATGAAGTGTTAGTGTAATTTTGTGGTGATGTTATTGGTCTGTTATTGTCAAAATCAGTTTGATCGTTAAAAAAGAGAACAGTCATATTTGTATCGTTATTTGATAACTCTGCTTCTTTACTCTGTAAGTTAAATGTAGTAAAACCATCAGCAGGATTGTTGTCAAAATCACATTGCTGATAAGGAGGTAACATAATAAATGAGGGAACAGGATTTATAATTAGATTAAAACTAGTTGAAGTATTTAAGCATCCAACATTATTCTCAACTCTAACAAAAACAGTTTGAGTATTTTTTGAAAAATTAGTATAAAGAGAGTTTTTGTTAATAGGGTTTAAGTTGTTTTGTGCATCTGAAAGACTATGATAGTAGTTTATGGTATGTGTATTTGGGTCTAACATACCTAAAATTTCATTATCTTTTGAAGAGAGTAAAAAAGAACTATATAAACCATCGGTATTGCTTCCACTATCAGTATCATCACATACAATATAATCTGATGGAGGAGTAACATTAATATTGTTGTTTACAATAATATTATAATCGGTTACAGAGAAACATTCTGATTTTATGTTTGTTAACCGTATAAATATTTTTTGAGGATTGCTTGTGTTTTTAAAGGTATTTGGAGTTGCTATAGGGTTTTTGTTGGTTTGAGCATCATTATTACTTAGATGGTAACTAATTTTTACATCTGTTTGTCCATTTAGTATTGAATTGCTGTTATTGGTTAGATCAAAGTGTGTACTATTATCAAAAACACCATCACTATCACATTCTTCTATATCGTACGACTGACCATAAGTTGGCGGATTAATTGCAGGAGGATTATTAAAAGTAGCAGTACCAGTCCAATCAATTTTAAAGCTACTATTACCTATAGGTCTATCAATAACAAGAAAATAAGAATCATTATCATTAACGTTTAAAGAACTTACAAAACTATTACCTAGTTCACCTGGACCTTCAGAGATATCTGTTTCAGATGCTCTAATACCTGTTAGGTTATTTCCTTCGTTACTTGCTGCTGGGTTTGTAGTAGAACAGCGTATGGCTTGACCGATGTTTCCACAATTTACATTTGGTCCAAAGATAAAAAAATCAAAATCGATATTGATGTCTGTATTATGACTACCATTTGAGTTGGTAGGAGTAAGTGTAAAACCTAATGTTCCTCCTTTATTAATTTTAATTTTAATCCATAAACTATTATTTTCTTGGCTTGAACATGTATTTGAACCTGAAAGCTCTTGAATACCTACACCGGTAGCATTTAAGTTTTGAAAACCACTATTACCACAAACTACGATTGCATCTGAGCAATCATTTTGAGCAAATACGTGTAAGCAAATAAAAAATAAACTAAAAAAAAATGTCTTTTTCATAAATGTGTAAATTATTTCCTCAGTAAAGAGAAATGCCCTGTCTTTTTTCGGGTTCTTCCACTTTTATCAATTAACTCAGCATTGTACCAATAATCATTTGAAGGAAGAATAGTACCGTTGTATATACCATCCCAACCCTGACTATTTTTATCAGTAATTTCATTAATTAATTTTCCAAAGCGATTAAAAATTTGAACTTTAACAACATCATAGTAATCATTATCGACACCTAAAACTTTCCATGTATCAAAATGTCCGTCATTATTTGGGGTGAAATGACGTTGAAAATAGATAGTTGAAACCTGATTAGATGTAGTAATTCCACATCCGTTACGATCTCTAATAAAAATAGAGTTAAGTCCGGGAGGAATATTAGTAAATGTATAAGTAAGGTTTTCGTCTCCTTTAGCAAAATCACTAAGATCTGTGCTATTTAAAGCAAACTCATAATTACCAATTCCATCTACAGTAATTTCTATTTTATTACTATCAGGATTGTCTTGATCGTCTACTGATTTAATATTTACTATTAATGCTAGGTTAGACTCTTTTACAAAGAATGTATTATATCCCATAAAAGGGGAAGTGATGTTTGGGTGAGTTCTATAGGCTTCAACTTTATATTCTCCTGAAGCATTAGCATTGTATACAGCTGATGTTTCTCCAGAGAGTAATTTACCATCTAGATACCATTTGTATGTGTCTGTAGCATTACCTGTATCGGCATTTAATTCAACTGTATGTGGTTGAGGGCTTAGCCTTGGGTTATCAACACATAGGATAATGTTATTTAAATTACCTTTAGGGATAGGGATTTTTTCTACAAAAATTTTAAAATTACCAACTGCTTCACAAGATGTAGCTCCTTTATTTGAAATTCTAATATATATATCAGAATTGTTGGTAAATAAGTCATCTTCGTATGGGGGGATAATTTGATTTATTTGTAAGGAAGCATCTTCTGCTGTTCTATAGTATTGAAAATCGTGAGTATTTTCTGATAGGGACCCTCCTGAATTATTAATTATTTGTTGCGTCTTCAAAGAGAAGTCAAGAAAACCGTTGTTAGTGCCAACGCTAAATTTAGCATCAGAATTAGATGCATTTTGATCTAATTCATGGATGTACTCATTGCTATAAGAAGTTAATCCCGTTGGGTTTACTTGTAAATTAATAATATCCGTTTGATAACATTGAGTAGTGTTATTTGTAACTTTTACAGTTATGGAGTGGTTTATTACTATTAAATTAGTGTAATTATTTTTGTTAATTGGTGATGAAAAACTAGTATCAGATGTTTCAAAAAAATCAATTGTAACTTCAGTAAGGTTATTTACTAAAGCATTTTCTAATATTTCTAGGTTAAAAGTTGTAAAACCATCAATAGGATTACTGTCGAAATCACATTGTATATAAGGTTGAATTGGGTTAATTGTAGGTTTTGGTTCAAATGTTATTTGGACTTTACCAGTGAATGTTTTTTTACAGTAAGAATTAGATTCTATTTTTATTTCATATAAACCACTTCCAAAATTAGTGTTATCAACAGTTAATATTCTTGTTTTGGCTATTTCTTTTCCATCTTTAAACCATGTATATGTATCGCTAGGGTTGTTTTTTTCTGGTTGAATTTGATAACTTTCTCCAATACAAAAAACTTGGTTGCTATTGTTTAAAACCTCATTATTAGCTAGATTGATTAATTTTACAGGTGCAAAAAACGACTGAATAAAAGGAGGTAATCCTTGTGAAGACATGGCGCCACCCAAGTTTATAGCGTTTGAAGTATATTGAATATCAGTAGCATTATCTTCTGGATTCTCTATAACTCCCAAATAGGATCTATCTGGAATGGAAGCATATATCTTTCCGTTTGGAGCTAATTGTAAAGCACCTCTATAACCTTGCTCTTGATGGACTTGAGTTTTAGTTTGTGCGATGTTAGCATCTAATAAATTATATTGAAAAACTCTGAAAGAGTTACTGTTTTCATGATATAAAGAAGAGTATAGTTTTGTAGATTCTTGAGAAAACTCAACACCATAAGGAGAACCATCAGTTGGACCACTTGTAAGAATTAGCCCGTTAGAAGCTACTTTACCTGTTGCGTTATCAAAATCGTATAAAACTAATTTTCCACTTCCATCATTTGTAAAGTCAGCAAGTGCTACTTTACTTCCATCTGGAGATGTTTTTAAATATCCTCTTTTATCTCTTAAATAGTAAGATGAAGATGAGGTAATAGGGTTTGTAGAGTCCACTCCGTTTTTATCAATTTTATAGGCGTAAAAAGTATCTTGTACGATAGATAAAATCCATATTTCTCTACAGTCTTTTCCTTGAACGGCTGTAACTTTTTCAGACCATTCTCTATCTCGACCATTAGAAAGGTTAACAGGGCCAGAAATAATTTCTCCTCCATTTCCTTTAGAAATATCTATGGTGTAAAACCTAAACCCTGGATTGTCAGGGTAAGGAAGATTTCCAATAAAATCTGTCCCCACTGTAAAAATATAGTAAAGGTTTTTATCTTCTGGGTTTGGAATAATTAAACCAGACTGTGAACTTGAAGGGTTACCTTGCAGGTCATCAGCTAAATTACCGTTAGAGTAACGCATTAGTTCATGGTTTTTCGTCCAAATATTAATACCATCTGAATAAAATAATAGGTTCCCATTTTCGTCAGAAATAGATGAACAACCTTCATCAGTTTTCAATAATCCATCATTTAAAGCTATTGGACTTCCTGAGTTAAAATCGAGCCCTGCATTATTTCCAAAGTACCAAACATTTGCTTCTTTTTGGCTATAAAGGGATATAGAGACAATAATAAAAAATGCTAGAAGTAGTTGTTTTTTCATCAAAATGAATTTGATTATATAAATAAAACAACTAAACTACATAAAACCCTCTATAAATCTCGTTTTTTTAACAAAGCATATGATGAGTAAATAAAAATAGCAGTCCAAATTAATACAATAGCTATATTGAAAAGGCTAACAGAATAGTCTTTAGTGAAATTTTCTCCTATTTGATTAGCTACTGATTTTACTGCACCTAATCTTGTAAATGGTTCTTTAATTAAATTAGCCATAGACTCTAGCGGGAAAAATTGCATGATTGAGTTTACAGCTTCCTCAACCCCCGTTTTTACATTTCTAAAATTCCAGTATAAATACCCTTTAATTAAACTTTCTATAATTAGCCAAACAATCATGGCAGCAACAGCAAATGCAGAGCGTTTAATCAAGACACCTAAAAACAACCCAAAGGAGAAAAAGCCTAATAATTTTACAAAGAAAGCGAATAAATAATCTAAGTCTGAAAATATGATGGCTATTTCATTAAAATCAGAATAGATAGCTCCAAGAATTAAAGAGACAATAAAAACAAAGATGGTTGAAATAAAAGCAAAAGCTATAACGGTATAAAATTTTGATAGAATAAATTCCTTTTTACTTAAACCGTCTATTAAGTTTTGTTTTAACGTTTTATAACTGTACTCGTTCGCCATCATGGAAACAATAACTAGTAGTAAAAAGAATTTAAATATGGCAGCCATATATGTGTTAAAGTGCCAGATATATGGAAAATTAAAAATTCCTTGTTCAGCTAAATGAAATTTAATGGGGCCAATATCAAACTTTATTGCTGCAATTAAAGCAATAGAGGTTAATAATGCGAAATAGATAATTGAAAGAACTTTACTAGCTCTGTTATATTTTAATTTATGAATTTCTATATTTAAAAGTCGTAACATGGTGTAAGTTTATTGGTTGTTGGTAAGGTCTAAGAATTGTTGCTCTAAACTAGGTTTACGTTTCACTAAGTGAGAAAGAGAAATTCCTTTGTCAAATAAAAATGTATTAATTTCTGAAGCAGATAATTCTGAAGCTAGACTAGCTATTAAAATTCCATTTTCTTCTTTGATGTTTCCTATTGCTGGATGATTTTCTAAAAGCTGAGTAAGTATTTCTTGATTATCTGCTTGAAGTTCAAAAAATCCATTGGAAGCAGTCATCTCATCAACTCTACCGCTATATAATTTTATACCATTTCTTATTACGACTACATGAGAACATACTTTTTCAACTTCATCGAGTAAGTGAGAGGCTAGTAAAATTGTAGTACCATTTTTAGCAATTTCTTTAATTATTTGACGAATCTCGTGAATTCCTTGTGGGTCAAGTCCGTTTGTAGGTTCGTCCAAAATCAAAATTTCTGGATCATTTAATAGGGCAGAAGCGATAGCTAAGCGCTGTTTCATTCCTAAAGAGTAAGTTTTAAACTTACTATTTCTACGTTCAAAAAGATTAACAATCTTGAGTTTTTCTTCAATTTTATCGTACGAAACTCCTTTAATTTTACAAATTAACTGCAAGTTTTGAACGGCGCTCATGTACGGGTAAAAATTAGGGCGTTCAATGATAGCTCCTACTTTTTTTAATGCTTCATGTGTAGATAAGTTTCCATTGAACCAGCTAAAACTCCCTGAGGTTTTGTTTACTACATTTAAAATAATACCTAAAGTAGTAGATTTACCACTTCCGTTAGGTCCTAAAATTCCGTACACTGTGCCTTTTTGTATATCGAAGGAAAGATTGTTTACGGCATGAACTTTTCCGTATTTTTTATCGAGGTTTCGAATAGATAAAATTGTTTCCAAGCTATTTTGGTTTTTGTTGATTATATGTATTTGACGATTGATGTAAATTATTGTTACAATGTATAAAAAAAGTAGTAGAAAATAGTTTAAAAGGAAAGTTTAGCTTTTTAGAAAAATACATGATATATTCAGAAGTAAATTTAACTAGATGCTTTAAAACTAAGGTAGTTTTGCATGTCAAATTATACAATTATGAAAAAAATAAACTACTTATTAGCAATTATTTTAACAACTGTTTTTTATGTAAGCTGTTCATCTGATGATGTTCAAGAAACACCAAATCAATTTATAATTGAAGGTGAAAATTATTCGATAGAATCAATTTTGGTAGAGAAATTCATGAAAGGAGATACGCCTTCTGTATTCTTACACTTATTGAATGTTACTGAAGAATATATAGAAGCTGCTCGAAACTCTGGTACAGCTTTAACTGAGGTGGATTTATTTACAATTACTGTTCGTGATAAAGGCTTAACTTCAAAAACTTATACAACAGACAGTTTATGGTATGAATTTATGACGGATGGAGAGTTTTTAGGAGAGTATGATAATGAGCAATTGTTAATGGAGTATGAAACAGGAGATGAAGTTACTTTAACTATAAATTCAATTAATGAAACTAATATTTCATTAGAATTCAAAGTTAAAAAGGCTAATGGAAGTGTAGTAACAGGGAGTTATAACGGAAAGTACAGTACTGTTGATAAATCATTAGAGCGTAGTTAGAAAACAAATAGGATAGATAATAAAAAAAGCTTAGGTAAACCCTAAGCTTTTCTTATTTAAAATGACATTATTTGTTATCAATTAACCTAAATCCTTCACCATGTATATTTAAAATTTCTACATTTTCATCATTCTTCAGGTATTTACGAAGTTTAGCAATGTATACATCCATACTACGAGAAGTAAAATAGTTGTCATCTCGCCAAATCTTTGTCAACGCCAATTCACGTGGCATTAAGTCATTTTTATGCACAGCTAACATTCGTAAAAGTTTACTTTCTTTAGGTGATAACTTTTGAGGTTCTCCACCTTTATATATTAAATGACGTAGTTTAGAGTTAAAATCAAAAGACCCAATTTTAAACTCAAATTCATCACTGTCGTTTGTCTTTTCTGTTTCTTTACGTTGTAAAATTGCTTTAATTTTATGTAATAAAACTTCAGAATCAAAAGGTTTATTTAAGTAATCGTCTGCACCAACTTGATACCCTTTTAAAACATCTTCTTTTAATGTTTTTGCAGTTAAGAAGATAATAGGAATTTCTTTGTTAGTTGAACGAATGTCTTCAGCTAAAGAAAAACCATCTTTACGTGGCATCATTACATCTAAAATACATAAGTCATATTCTGCATTTTTAAACATAATTAAACCATCTATTCCGTCTTTAGCATGTGTAACATTGTAATCATTTAATGCTAAATAATCTTTAAGAACTGTTCCAAAATTAGGATCGTCTTCTACTAATAATATTTTTTTACTCCCCATTTCTTAATATTTTATATTAATGGTAATTTAACTGTAAATGTGCTTCCTTTCCCTTTTTCACTTTCAACGTAAACGGTACCTTGGTGACTGTCTATGATTTCTTTTACATAAGCTAAACCTAATCCATGACCTTTTACATTGTGTATATTCCCTTTATGTTCTCTGTAAAATTTATCGAACACATACTTTTGAGCATTTCTGCTCATTCCTATACCTTCGTCTTTAATCTTAAAGATAAAGTATTTATTTGTGTTTTCAGAAAATACATCTATTTTAGGTGCACTTTCAGAATATTTTAAAGCATTTTCCAACATGTTAACAACTACATTTGTTAGATGAAACTGATTACCAAGTACTTCAGAAGAAATAGCTTTGAGGTGCGTTGTAACACTTCCTTTTTTATCATCAGTTAATAGTTGTATATGTTCAACAGCTTCTTCAATTATATCGTGCATGTCTACTGCATCCTTACTAATTTCTATTTGATTTTTTTCTAACCTTGAAATTCGTAATACATTTTCTACCTGCCCGTGCATTCGTTTGTTTTCATCACGAATCATTTGAACATACCGTTTCACCTTTTCTTCATCTGATATAATTCTTGGGTTTTTAATAGCATCTAAAGCCAAGTTTATGGTAGCAATAGGTGTTTTAAACTCATGTGTCATATTGTTAATGAAATCTGTTTTTATTTCAGAAATCTTTTTTTGGCGAATTAACTGATACAATGAGGTGGAAAAAGCAGCAATAATAATTCCTATAAAAAATAAAGATAGTATCAATATTTTCATCATACCTGATAACAGGTTCTTTTTTTCATTAGGAAACTTAACATATAGCTTATAATTGCTATTTCCGTCTTCATCTTCTAGTAAAGGGTAATTAATATCCTCTGGTTGTATATTAAAATACCCAGATTTTAATTGAGTAGCTAAACCATCTTCATAAACAACATATTTAAAATCTTGTGTAATATTCATTTTAGCAAACTCTTCCTCTAAAGTATTACTTAGCTCCTTATTACTTATTCTTTGATTAATAGGAAACACAGCTTTACTTCTTCTAAAAGCATGTTCCATAACTTCATCATTCCATGTGTTATATGTTCTGAAAGAAGAATAACGATTTTCGTCTAAAAAAGGTTTAAAATCTTTGTTTTCAGATTTTATTATTTGTGAAAAATAAATATCTTCTTTTCCTGAGTAACGTTTTATAATGATAGAATCATTATCAACAAACTCGTTAGGCATTTTAATACTTTCTTCTAAAATAGTACTACCAAATGAAAACTTTTTTTTACTTACAGTATCAACTTGTTGGAAAAGAAAAGTTGTTATTTCTGCGTCTGTTCTGAGTTTATTGTTTTCAAAATAATCTTTATAATTTTGCTTAAATTCTAAATACTCTCTTTCCTTAATATTTTCGGAGGTACGAGCTAAAGCAATTTTTACATTATTTTTAAATTGTTCCTTTTTATTTTTAATAGCATCATTTATCCAATATACTTGAATGGAGATGATACCTATTAGAGAAATACTCATTAAAACAACAATGAGAATAAAAATTTTCTTGCCCATTACTCAAAAATAAATTAATAAATTTTAGGCGTATAATCTTTTAACTTAGATTAACAAACTTACTATAAAATTAAGACAATTTTAACATAAAAGGTTATTGAAACGTAAATTATTTTCTACTTTTTGTTAAATAATTATGGATTTTTAATACTTCATCTTTTGTTTTTAATAGTGAAATATTGTTAATTAAATAATTAGATTGTAGTATTTTTTTTGTTTCACTCCATTGGTTTTTAATTCTATTTTTTACCTCTTGTATTGTAGTCCTATCTCTTTTGATAACGCGTTCAATTCTTATATGCTCTGGAGCGGTTATTGTAATTATTTTATCACAAAAAGAGTCACTTCCGTTTTCGAAAAGAATTGCATTTTCGTATAATATATAATCTTTAATACTATTTTTTTTTAAGAACTGTTGCAAATGTTTGTTAACAGCAGGGTGTACAATAGCATTAAGAATAGCTAACTTTTTCTTGTTATTAAAAACTATTGAGGCTAAATAAGGCCTATTTAGTTTGTGGTTTATATATACTTCCTCTCCAAATTCAGTGATTAATTGTTCTTTTATCCTTTTTGATGTGTTCATTAACTTTTTGGCTTCATCATCAGCAATATAAATAGCAATATTTTCAAATTCTGAAAAGATATTAATTACAGTAGATTTTCCACTACCAATTCCTCCTGTTAAACCTATTACCATGCTATTTGTATATTAAAAAATCAACTTTTTCTGGAACTATTCTCACTAAATCTACCGTTTTAGGGATGTCTTTTATTTTAGGAATAAGATAGTTTATTTCTTTTTTTTTAGATTGTAAATAATCACATTCAACTATAAATAAATCGGAGGTAATGTCATTAAAGTTTTGCAAGCCCACTTTGTATATAACCTTAACCTTTTTGGGGAATATATTAATTCCTTTGGGTGCATTTTTAACAAAAATAGGAACTTCAATTTCACCTTCTGTAAATTTATCAACAGCAATGTTAATTTGTGCAGTAGAATGACTCAATTTAAGCTTTAAGTCTTTCGGTAAAATAATAGAAGAGTTGATACTAGTATTTTTAGATAAGTTTTCTAATGTAATGTTTTTTAAATTTAAAAAATTAGTCTCAGTAACATAGGCTTCATCACCAGAGATTAAAACACTGTCAGGTACAATTGTTATGGGTTTAGAAAAGTCATATCCTAGCTGAAAAGAAATGTTTAAATTTGGTTTTAAGGGAACTTTTTTTGAGCTGAGAAAACCAATTTTTAAAGGAATGGTGTCTTTTTCTATTTTAATTAATTCAATATTTGATTTTAGTTGTTCTTGAATTTCATTAAAAAGGTTTTTCGATAAAAAATAGTAATTTGTACCCCTTTTTTTTGAAGCTTTTTTTAGGTCTAGTTTAATGGGGGTATGGTTAATACTAGTAATTAAAAGATTGTATCCACTACTTTTTAATTTTAAAGGAATTTTTTTTATTGGTGTTTCTATTAATGTTTTTTGTTGCGGAAGTTGTGTGTATTCAATATCATATACTATAGTTGTATTATACTCCTTTGATAAATTAATAAGCAACCAGAAAAATATAGATACGGTTAAAAAGCCAAAAAATGTTTTAGGTATGTTAAATTTTGTTTTCAAGAAATTGTTTATTAGTGCAATCTACTAAAAAAAGAAAAAAGTGGGCTCTTAAGCCCACTTTTTTTATAAAATTAATCTCTTTTATTTTTTAGCTTCTGAAGTATGTTTTTTACTCATTTCCATAGAAATGGCTGAACGTTCAAACTTTATTTTACCAGCTCCTGTTTCAATAGTAACGGTGTTATCGGTATCATTAATTTCTACAATTTTACCATGAATTCCACTGGTGGTAACTATTTTAGCTCCTTTTTTAATTTCTGCTTGAAATAGTTTTTCTTTTTTTTGACGTCTCATTTGTGGACGAATAATTAAAAAGTAAAAAACAGCAATCATTGCTACAAAAGGAAGCATATTCATTAAGCTTTCTTGAGAGCTAGCTTGTAAGAAGATAGTTTCGAACATTATGAGTTATTGTTTTTTGGGGTTACCATTCCAGAAATTTTAATAATTTCTCTTCCTTTTTCTGTGTTGGTAGTTAAAGTAATAGATTTAGATTGTTTGTTAACTCTACCATTGGTATTGAAGCTAACTTTAATATTTCCTGTTTTACCAGGAGCAATAGCTTCTTTTGGCCATTCAGGAACAGTACAACCACAAGATGCCTGCGCATTTGTAATAATTAAATCACTCTTACCAGTATTTGTTACTACGAAAGTGGTTTTAACAACTTCACCTTCGTTAACAGTACCAAAGTCAAATTCTTCTTTATCGAAAGAAATCACAGGAGCTCCTAAACCTATAGAGCTATCTCTTTTTTCTGCTTTTTCAAGATTTTCTTTTTTAACTTTTGATGAAGCATTCCCCTGTCCGCACGAAACTAACATTCCTGCAGAAACAACAAATGCTACCATTACTGCTATTTTCTTCATTTTAAAATATTTTTAGTTTGTTGTAAAAATACTAATTTATTATAATAAACCTCTACCTATTTTAACCATCTTATTTGAACTTAGATAGTCTTTGGCTAATTTATCTAAAACTCCATTAATAAAGTAACCACTTTTGTTTGTTGAATAATCTTTTGCTAACTCAATATATTCATTTATGGTAACTCTACTTGGAATTGAAGGGAAGTGTAAAAATTCTGTAATAGCCATTTTAATAATAATCATATCAATATCAGCAATCCTATCAGCTTCCCAGTTAGGAGTTTTCTCTTTAATGTCCTCTTCGTATTTGTGTTGATGTAACATTGTTTTTGTAAACAAATCAGAAACAAAAACTTTATCATCATTGTCTTTATACAAACTACCTAATATGAAAGGCTTATTTACTTTTTGTTTGTTTAAAGATTTAAGAATCCAAGTATTTACAAAAGGAATATCATCAACCCAAGAAATCATTTTATCTTCAAAATAATCAGCTAACTTTTCATTAGGGGCTACTATATCTCTAAAAAAGTCAATGACAAAGGCTTTATCTATGTTGTAAGAGTTTTCAACAGTGTCCATGTACTTTTTATAAAGGTCACTTCTTTGTAATTCATCTAATAAGATTTTTACATACTCATCATCAAGATCCCAATAATTAAGCTTGTTAAGCTCAACATACCCTTCTAAACTTACACTTTCATTAAGTGAGTTTAAAAGTTTATTGTCTATAAATTTTGTATTTGGGTTGAGTTCCTCTTTTGTAGCTAGTATTTTCTTTTTAGAAAGCTCTATTCTCTTACGAGCTAATTTTTGTACTTCAACTAATAATTGAAGGTTTAAAACGTACAAATCGTACATTTTTTGAATGCTGTGTTTTAAGAATTTTTCTTCCTTAACTAAATCATCGCTATGCGATTGCTGCATCGCATAAACCGACTGCATTACTTTAACACGAATATGTCTTCTGTTAATCATTCTAAAGAACTTTAAAAAAAAGAGCGATAGAAACTATTTCTAACGCTCTGCAAAAGTAAAACTTTTTTATTTTTTATCTAGCTATTTTGCTCTTTTTTGCGAGCATCAATTCTTGCTTGTGCAATATTGAAAGCAGCTTGATGTGTAGTGATATTCTCTTTTTCTGATAAATTAAAAATTTCTAATGTAGTATTGTAAATGTTTTCAGTTCTTTTTAAGCTCTCAGCTTTATCGTAACCAACAACTTCAGCATATACATTAATAATTCCACCAGCGTTAATTAAGAAATCAGGAGCATAAGCAATTCCCTTTTCTTTTAACATTGTACCGTGTTTTAATTCATTTGCTAATTGGTTGTTAGCAGCACCTGCAATTACCTTAGCTTTTAATTGAGCGATACTTTCATCATTAATAGTAGCACCTAAAGCACATGGAGCGTAAATATCAACATCTAATCCAAAAATGTCATTTCCTAACACTACGTTTGCACCATATTTTTTACTTAATTCTTCTAAACGAGCCTCGTTAATATCGTTTAAAATAACTTGAGCTCCTTCGTCGGTAATGTGTTTAACTAAAGTTTCTCCAACATGACCAACACCTTGAACTAATACTTTTTTACCGTCTAAGTTATCAGTTCCAAACTTGTATTTAGCTGCAGCTTTCATTCCCATGTAAACACCATAAGCTGTTACAGGAGAAGGGTTTCCAGAGCCTCCAATACTTTCAGAAACACCTGTTACATGTGGAGTAACTTCACGGATTATATCCATGTCACGGGTTTCCATTCCTACATCTTCAGCAGTAATATATTTTCCACTTAAAGAATTAACAAACTCACCAAATTTACGCATTAAAGCGTCATTTTTTTGAGTTTTAGCATCACCAATAATAACTGCTTTACCACCTCCAAGGTTTAATCCAGTAACAGCAGATTTGTAAGTCATACCACGAGACAAACGTAACACATCGTTTAAAGCTTCCCATTCACTTCTATATTGCCACATTCTAGTACCTCCTAAAGCAGGCCCTAAAGTTGTATTGTGGATACCGATAATTGCTTTTAAACCTGTATCTTCGTCGTTGCAAAAAACGATTTGCTCGTGATTGTCAAAAGATAACTGACCGAACACTGGGTCATTCTTAAGATCTTTAGTATCAATGATTTCTGATGTCATTTGTTTTGTTTTTTTATTTGAGATGATTTGGGTAATCTCAAAAATTAGATGACAAAAGTAAGAAATCGTTAAAACATAAGCAAAAAAAGAGGTCTCAATTAAGGTATCTTTAACAAGACCCTTTTATAAAGTTTAATTTTTATAATAAAATAGAATTGAAAGCATTACAATACTTAAACAAGTACTTTGTTAAATACAAATGGAGGTTATTATTAGGAGTTTTTATAACTGTATTAGCTAAAATATTTACATTAAAAGTGCCTAATTATGTGTTAACTTCTTTAAATGTTGTGGAAGATTATCAATTAGGTAAAATAACTGAAATATCAGAAGTTAAAAGTATCCTTTTTACAAATATTTTGCTTATAGTAGGGGTAACACTGTTAGGTGGTTTCTTTACATTCTTAATGCGTCAAACTATAATTGTAATGTCTCGATTAATAGAGTTTGATTTAAAAAATGAAATTTATCAGCAATATCAACGACTGTCACTTAATTTTTACAAACAAAATAGAACTGGTGATTTAATGAACCGTATTAGTGAAGATGTTTCTAAAGTTCGTATGTATTTTGGACCAGCTATCATGTATTCATTAAATATGTTAGTGTCTTTTGCAGTCGGTTTTACTCAAATGTATGCAATATCACCAAAGCTCACCTTGTATACAATGATACCTTTTCCTGTTTTATCAGTATCAGTATTTATTTTAAGCAAGCAGATTAATAAACGAAGTACAGTAGTTCAGCAATACCTTTCAAAATTAACAACGTTTAATCAGGAGTTTTTCTCTGGTATTAATGTAGTAAAATCATATGCAATAGAAAGCGCTGTGATTAATAACTTCGATACGTTGGCAGATGCTAGTAAAGATAAAAATATAAACCTATATAAAGTACAAGCGTTATTTTTTCCATTAATGATTTTATTAATAGGAATTAGTAATATCATTGTTTTGTATGTTGGTGGTACTTTATATATTAATGAAGAAATTAAAGTAGGAGCCATTGGTGCTTTTGTTATGTATGTAAATATTTTAACATGGCCAGTAGCTGTAGTTGGTTGGGTAACTTCAATGGTGCAGCAGGCTGAAGCTTCTCAAGAAAGAATTAATGAATTTTTAGAACAAGTTCCTGAAATTGAAAATGCAAATGAAGGAGAAACTATCATTGAAGGAGATATTGAGTTTAATCATGTTTCTTTAGCCTATGAAGACACAAATATCACAGCGTTAAAAGATGTAAGTTTTAAGGTAGAAAAAGGAGAAACACTAGCAATATTAGGAAAAACAGGAAGTGGTAAGTCATCTATAATCAACTTAGTTTCACGTTTGTATGATACTACAGGAGGGACTGTATTAATGGACGGAAAAGATATTAAAACCTGCAATTTATATGATCTAAGAAATCAAATTGGTTTTGTGCCGCAAGAACCGTTCTTGTTTTCAGATACCATTGAAAACAATATAAAATTTGGAAAAGAAGACGCTACAGAAGAAGAAATTATAGAAGCAGCCAAAAACGCGGTTATACACGATAATATTATCGATTTTAAACAAGGCTATAAAACTATTTTAGGAGAGCGTGGTGTTACGCTTTCTGGAGGGCAAAAGCAACGAACTTCTATAGCAAGAGCCATTATAAAAGATCCTAAAATTTTAATTTTTGACGATTGTCTATCAGCTGTAGATACTGAGACTGAAGAGAAAATTTTATCAAATTTAGAAAGAGTTTCTAGTGATAAAACAACGATAATAATAAGCCATAGGGTATCATCTGCAAAAAATGCAGATAAAATAATAATATTAGATGAAGGAAAGATTATTCAGCAAGGTGTTCACAATCAATTAGTAAAAGAAAAAGGGTATTATAAAGATTTATACGAACAACAGCTTTTAGAAAAAGAAATATAGCATTTCGTATTGTCAAGTCAAATATTTTGTTAGATTTATTGAGAAAATTTAAATAACCAACTATTATTTTAAGTAACGAATTATGAGCGAGAGAGTAGAACAAGAGGAAATCTTTTCACAGGTTTTAAGAGCAGGAAGAAGAACATATTTTTTTGATGTTAGATCTACAAAGGCAGATGATTATTATTTAACAGTGACTGAGAGTAAGAAGTTTACTCATGATGATGGTTCTTTTCATTATCAAAAACATAAAATTTACTTATATAAAGAGGATTTTAGTGATTTTAAAGAGATGTTGAACAAGGCAACAGACTTTATTGTAAACGAAAAAGGATCTGAAGTTATAAGTGAACGTCATCAAAAAGACTATAAAAAAGAAGAAAACGTAACTACAGAAGTAGCTTCTACAGAAAGCTTTACAGACGTTTCTTTCGACGATATTTAACAGAAGAAACTGTTATGCATAACTCTAAACACAAGTGATATTACTTGTGTTTAGAGATGATAATGTGCAGAAAAAAATCAATTCAAATTCAATTTACACTTAGAAAACTGCCAATTGTTGCACAGCAATTGGTGGTTTTATTTTTTACATAAGCGATTTTATTTTGTTTGGTAGTTTTGATGCGAATTCAACCAGCTGCTTATAAGTTAAAGTTCTACCCACTCTACTATTAAGTTTGTCTTCACGCTGGTTAATCCTAAGTAATTTTTGTTTCATAGGAAAGCGAGTTTTGAGTTCACCTAAATATAATAAAAAAAAACTGAATTTCAGCAGGTTATGTTTGTTTTGGGGTAAAGTATTTTGTAGAGTAGGTGTTTTTCCTATAAAACTTTTTTCATAGTAGTAGTTTTTGCTACTGTTTCTTGCCATTCTTTTATAGTATTACTGTCGTTTGTAATTCCACCTCCAACATAAATATACACAGTATTGTTAGAAACCTCCATACAACGAAGATTAACAAATAAATGACTTTCCTTATTGTCGGTATTTAATTCTCCTAAAAAACCTGTATAAAAGCTTCTGTGATAGTTTTCATTATTTAAAATAAATTGTTTTGAAGCCTCTAAAGGCATTCCACAAACGGCAGGGGTAGGATGTAAGCTTTTGATTAAAGAAGCAGTATTCGTTTTTAACTTTCCATTAAGAATGGTTCTTAAATGGAGTAATTTACCCGCTTTTATAGTTTCAATACCAGATGTTGTAATGTTTAAGGAAATATCAGATAACCTATCAGTGATGTAGTCAGTTACAAATTGTTGTTCTTCTAATTCTTTTGGCTGCCAAGTAACATTAGTTGTGCCATTGTAAACTTGTGTTCCCGCTAAAGCCATAGTAGTAAAATTTTTATCTTTAATACTAACTAAAGTTTCTGGGGTAGCTCCTAACCATAACCCAATTTTAGGATGATACCAAACATATACAAAAGCTGTTGGGTAGTTATTCAGAAGTTTTTGAAAAGTATTAATAAGGCTGAAATCTGATAACTCAATTTTTTCTTTTCTGGAAAGAACTACTTTTTTAAACTGCTGATTTTTAATAGCGGCTATTCCTTTTTCAACCAGTTGAATATGGTTCTCTTCGGAAGCAGTATCAGGAGCATGATTATTATTGTTAGTTTGAGTATCGTCAATAGTAACTTTTTCTTCAACATAAGTAGATTGATTTCTAGGAATTAAAATAGCTTTTTCTCTGCTGTCAAACGGAGCAAAAATAAATCCACTCTCATTATAATTTTCAGAAGTAATTACATCGTTGTTTTGTTGAAACCACCCTTTAATTATAGAACTGTTAGGCTTTCTGTAAGTAACAAAAGGTAATTCTTTGTTGAAGGCTTCTTTTATGTTTAAAAAAATACTCAATCTAATTGTTGTATTAAATGTTCTTTAATCGTGTCAAATTTACTCCAAATAAATCCATGACTAGCATCAGGAACGCTAATTAACTCAAACTGATTTTCAGGAAACTGTTCTTTTAAAAATAAAGAGTTTTCAAAAGGTACAATCCAATCATTAGTTCCATGAATACTTACTATGTTGTTAGGGGTAGATTTCCAGTTGTTTTCAAATAGTTGTAAATCTTGTTTATGAGATAACTTTTCTTTGCTCGCTTCTTGCCATATTGGAGGAACCAACCATCGAGTAATTTTCCATTTATATAAATTTAAAGACCATGGCATGGGTTCTACTTCACTATATATAGCAGGAGCCAGCAAAATTACTTTTCTAACTTTTTCTTGTATAGCTAAGGCAATAGGTCCTCCATAAGAATAACCTACAAGAATCGTTTTATCGGGGTTAATATTATGTAAAATATTCTTTAGCATGTCACGCTCAAAAGCAATACTTTCTTGAACCGGATTTTTGTCTTGATAATTGTAACCAATTCTGTCATATGAAATCATATTAGCTTTATTAAGCAATGCGCTATCCTTCATATATTTTACAAAATCAGTAGAAGAACCTATCGTTCCGTGAACAAAAACCAGTGTAGGTAAAGTAGTATCTTTTATGATTGAAAGCTTTCTGTACTCAAACCCTTTAAAGTTTTCATAAGTAAGGACGGGAATAGCAGAGCTTCCTGAAAATTTTTCAAGTACTTTTATATCAGATTTAGGAGCAGAAAAATTCCAGAATAAATAATATAAAACAAGGAAAAGCACAAAGAGAGCAATTCCAACGGTTTTTAAGATTTTTTTTAGCAACTTCATGCTATTGTTTATCTAAAACAATATTGGTAATCTTACAAAGTGAAATCAAATTGTCATCCTCATCAACAATTCTCACTTCCCACAAATGTGTAGTTCTACCTTTATGAATTGCCTTAGCAGTAGCGAAAACATGTCCTTCTCTCTTACTTTTTACATGATTGATACTCAGCTCAATTCCTTTGATAATTTTATTAGAGTCTCTTAAAAAAAATGCAGAAGCACAACTACCAACCGATTCTGCTAAAGCAGCTGTAGCACCACCATGTAATATTCCATAGGGTTGATGTACTTTAGATGTCACAGGCATTTTTGCTGTAATAAAATCATCTCCTACATCAACAAACTCTATTTCTAAAGTTTCCATCAAGGTGTTTTTGTTGTAACTGTTTAAGACTGTAAGAGATGCTTGCTTATTCATGGTAACTAAAAATTATCACCCAAAAATACGTATTTTTGTACTGACAAAAAATGATAGAATGTATAAAGTACGCGTAATTTTAGATACGAAAGAAGATGTAATACGAACCCTGTTAGTAAACGAAAAAGCTTCATTAGAAAACCTACACTTTGATATTGCAAAAGCGTTTGGTTTTAACGGACAAGAAATGGCATCTTTTTACCGTACTGATGAAGATTGGAATCAAGGTGAAGAAATTCCTTTATTCAATATGTCAGAAGCAGGAGAAGGAATTTCAATGGCAACATGTATTTTGCATGAAGCCTTACCAAACCAACACGATAAGTTGATTTATGTGTACGATTTCTTACAAATGTGGACGTTTTATGTAGAGGTAATAGAACAGTCAAATGAAGAAGTTACTGAAACAAAAATGATCTTATCTGTAGGAGAAATCCCAGATCAAGCTCCAGAAAAAGAATTTAAGGCAGAAGATCTTTCAAAAAATATAGATGATGAAATTGATGATGAATTTAATAACTTTGAAAGCCTAGACGATTTTGACTTTGATAATTACTAAGCTATGGCACAATTTATAAAACTGTATAATGACAACCCCAATCCAAAAGAGATTGAAAAAATTGTAAAAGTTTTACAAAATGGAGGGTTAGTTATATATCCAACCGATACTGTTTATGGTTTAGGTTGTGATATTACCAATACTAAAGCACTAGAAAAAGTAGCAAGAATAAAAAAAGTAAAGCCAGAAAAAGCCAACTTCTCGTTTGTTTGTAACGACTTAAGCCATTTATCTGATTACGTAAAGCAAATAGATACTGCAACTTATAAAATTTTAAAAAGAGCTTTACCAGGTCCATATACTTTTGTATTACCTGGTAGTAATTCACTACCAAAAGCTTATAAAAAACGAAAAACAGTAGGTATTCGTGTACCCGATAATAATATAGCAAGAGCCATTGTAGCAGCTTTAGGAAACCCGATTGTATCTACATCTATTCATGATGAAGATGAAGTATTAGAATATACAACCGATCCTGAATTAATTTTCGAGAAATGGCAGAACATTGTTGATGTTGTGGTTGATGGAGGATACGGAGATAACCATGCATCTACTGTAATTGATTTAACAACTGATGAACCAGAAGTAATTCGTGAAGGAAAAGGAAGCTTAGATATTTTGTAATAAAAAGTTTAGTTGAAATTTTACAAAACCACTTTTTAATTAAAAACACAATCCCTATCTTAGTACAGAATAGAAAAAGGATATATGTTTTTACTGGATAGATTCCCCAACGACAGCGGACCAATATATCAAGAAACCATAGCAGGCAGATTGCCTGTTGAGCCTTTCAATACTTTTAGCAACTTAATTTTTATTGTTCTACTGATTTACTTCGGAAGAAGAATTTATCAAAACCCTAAACAATACCCATTTTTTTTGTTTGCCATTCCAGTAATATTCATCAGTTGGATAGGTGGTACCATGTTTCACGGTACAAGAAGTCATGAATTTTGGTTGTTGTTAGATTGGGTTCCTATCATGATTGTATGTTTAGGAGCTATTATTTATTTCATAGGAAAAATTAAAAAGAAATGGTGGGAACGATTAGCGATAATTGTAGCTATACTTTTAGTGTCTATTTTTTCACGATTTTTACCAATACCTTCAGGATATAGAACATCGTTTGGATATGCAGTAACAGCATTTGCTGTAATAACCCCGTTAATATGGTATGCTTATAAGACCCGTTGGAGAAATGTAAAATACATTGTATATGGAGGAGCAGTTTTTGGAATAGCTTTACTATTTAGGACATTAGATAATAAAGTAGTTGTATTGCCCATGGGAACGCACTGGTTATGGCATACTTTCGGCGGAATAGCAGTTTTCTTTTTACTCTATTATATCTATAAGGACGAGCAAAAATTAACGTAATTCGGTAAACTTTTTTCTTCCTTTAGCATAATACTGCCAAACCGCAGATGTGTGCTCGTAGTAATTTGGTTTTTTAGGAGATTCTTTTCTCTTTTTTATGAATTTAGGAAGATGCATATAAAAACTAAAATGAGCTTTTAAAATAGCAAATAAGTGGTTAGGTTTCCCTTCCAATAAAAATTTAAAGCTAGCCAATCCGTCTAAGATTAAACGAGAAAGAATAATTGGGAATAATTTAGCAGAGGGTAAGTTTTTAACTAGGTTGAGTAAACTATTCCTGAAGTTTAAAAAGGTTTTCTTCGGGTTTAACGTGTCTAATGTAGCCCCACCTACGTGATATACAATGGATGCTCCTACATATTTTATAGTATGCTCACTATTTTTAACGCGCCAACACAAATCAATCTCTTCTTGATGCGCAAAAAAATCTTCATCAAAACCTTGTAGTTGATGAAAAACTTCAGAGCGGATAAAAAAACAAGCTCCAGACGCCCAAAATATTTCAGTAGTATCGTTAAATTGTCCGTTATCAGTTTCTAAGTCACTAAACAAACGACCACGACAATACGGATATCCAAAAGCATCAATAAAGCCACCACCAGCACCTGCATATTCAAACTTCGATTTATCTTTAAAGTCTAAAATCTTCGGTTGGATAATAGCAGTGTTAGGTTCCTTTTTAAAAGTACCAATAATGGGAGTTAACCAGTTGTCGGTAACCTCAATGTCAGAATTTACCAAACAATATACATCTGCATCAATATGTTGTAACGCATCGTTGTAACCTTTTGCATAACCACCATTTTCTGAGTTCTGTACAATTTTTACAGTAGGAAAATGTTGCTTTACAAATGCAATAGAATCATCTGTAGAAGCATTGTCTGCAACATACACTTCAGCTTCTTCTGAACTAAAAGTTATGACAGAAGGTAAAAATTGCTCAAGCAACTTTTTTCCGTTCCAGTTTAATATGACGATAGCTATTTTCAAGACGGTAAATTTACAGTTTATAAATGAATTTTGTAGATCAAAAAGAATCATCTCGACCGAAGGGAGAAATTTATTAATAGAGAAATTCCAATCGTTAAGATTTAGCTATGCTGAATTTTTTTGATTTCTCCCTACGGTTGAAATGACGTTTTGTAGTTCTTAGATACTTTTTACAAAATCAAGGAAAACTTTTTTATGAAGCGCTAAATCCATATTAGGAGAAAGTGCTACACGAGCAATATAATCTTTATCACCTTCTTTAGTAGTTCCTTGTGTTGAGGTTGCAGGAATTGTCCAGTAACAACCTTTTAACTGTCCGTAGCTTACACAATACTTACTTTCATTCGGAATTTTAGTAATCATTAAATTGATAAGCTTTAAGTTTAAGGCTCTTTTATAGGCTTCTTTTTCTTCCGCAGTATTCCCTTTGGTAGGAAGGTCTAACGAAAATACTGATGGTGTAAATCCTTGCGCAGCTAGTTCTTCTGAAACAAAATTGATTTTAGCACCAGGTAATACTTCATGAATAAAGTTTACAAATTCACGTGTATTTTTATAAGCATCACTAATTCGTTGCGTCATCGAAGGCATTTGTGCAGCTAATATTTCGTATTGAAGCGGTGTAGCCTCGTTATCGCAAATGTGTAAGTGCTTTTCTATTTTTTTGATTAACGCGTTGGTTGTTTTATTTCCAACACAGTATCCAGCAGTACATTTTCCACCACTAGGGAATTTAGATCCACTTGCAAACGAAATAGTTCTAATATTGGCTAACATGTCTGTATCTCCTAAAAAGTGAACATTCGGACAGAAAGTTTGGTCTAAAATAAACACAGGATCAACGGCTGTTTCACCCGTTGGAGTCGTACGTTTTTTACTTAAAACATCTCTTAAATCGGTAAGGTTAGGTACTTCTACTCTTGGGTTGGTCGGAATTTCTGCAATGATATACGGAACCGCATCTTGTGCTGCAATGTTGGCTAATACGGTATCAATGCTCTCTACCATGTCGTTGTCTCCATCAACAGGTAAATCAACAATGTCTACGTTGTTTAAACAAGCAGCAACACGTCTTGCTTGGTCGTTTGTACCACCGTAACAGTTTGGAGGTACTACAATTTTAATCGCTTTTCCCTTATGGTTTTCAATAGCATCGTCAATCAATCCCATTAAAATGGCATATTGTATTGAAAGTCCACTTGAAGCTACTAACGCTTTTGTACTGGTGTTGGTAATTTCATTGATGAGTTTTTCAACCTTCGCTTTGTTTTGTGCTACGTCAGTTACTGTAACCTCATACGGCTCATCGATAAGACTTTTTAATGCTTTTAACGAATTAGCAGGAGTCATGGCAATAGTTTCTCTTCTTCTTACATGTTGAATGTCTGAAATATAAGAATCGTTTTGCTCACCGTTAACTAATAAAAAGCTTCCTAATTCTGTGTGTGTGTTGATGTAAAAATCAACGTTTGGTACAATCGTAAAGTTGCAAATAGCTTCTTGTTCAACAATCAATACGGTACTACCATCAAATTCAGGAATAGCTTCAACACTATCCACTTTTTTTAGTTCAAATTGATATCCGTATACATTTTTAATTACTTCAGCATCAAAAAAGCTAGGAATTTCATTGGTATACACTATTTGCGTGTTTTTATTAGCAAATAAATTCGCTCTTAACACAGCCAAAACAGGAACCGTTTGTGATGAAAAACTAATTACATTTGCTGCTTTAGTGTTGTATAGTTTGGCAATCGTCCACTCTAATATAGATGATAGCGGATGCCCTAAACGAATATAATCGTATGCAGTTGGTAACTCGCTTAACGCTGAAGCAGTAGCATTGTTGTTTTTATACAAATCTTCAAACTGCTCTAAAAACTGGGTTTTGGCTAGTTTTTCTACATAAATATCCAGACGGTGCGTGGTTAGGTTTAACCAATCTGCTGGCATATTTTCAACAACATTTTTTATATAAGTATGTAAGTTTTTGTCTTGCATTATAGGTGTCTTTTAATAAGACTGCAAGATACGTTAATTAGATTTTTTTAGAAAGGGGGAGAGAATGGTTTTATACAGGGAGTTTTACTTTCGTTTTATGTATGAGCTGTAGCTGACTTTATAAATTTATGGATTGGTTTTCAAGACACTTTAATAAAAAGAAATAACGGTTTGAGTTAGTACCCAAACCATTATTATTTCCCTTTATTGTTAGAAGTTTGTTTTTTTAATTTGGCGAATGAAGTCCAATTTTATTTCCTTCTGAGTCGAGAAAAATGGCAAAGTACCCGTTTTCGTCAGCGTGAGGTGTTTTAGGTATCATAACTTTACCACCATGTTCTTCTACTTTATCAATAATAGTTTGCAGATTGTCTCCACCATTGAGGTAAATAGTAACCCCACTTGCAGAAGGTTCATAACCTTCGCCTTGTATAATTACTCCTGTAACCATTTGACCTTCGTAAGGAAATACCCCCATTTCCATTTCTGGAAAATAGAATCTTTCAATTTCTATACCTAAAATTTCTTTGTAAAAATTAACGGCTCGTGTAATGTTGGTTGCAGGAATTTCAAAAATTGAGACATAACTTTTCATCTGTTGTATACTTTTAGTGATTGATTCTTTAGATTGTGTTGTTTTAGAGATTGAAGTGCCTTTGTTTTTGCAAGACACAAGGCAAAAAAATAGGGTAATAATGGTAATAAGTGTGTTATTTTTCATTTTCGGCTTAGTATTATTGATGCAAAACTAAGAGCAGAAAATTAGTTGAAATTGTAAAAATGCGACACCTTAGTTTATTTGTAAAAAAGGGTAGAAAGCTTCAAGCTTTCGTCAGTAAGAAACTCTTTGGGGTTTATTCCTGTAAATTCTCTAAAGTCTTTGATGAAGTGAGCTTGATCGAAATAGTCGCTTTTATAGGCAACATCAGTTAGGTTTTTAGACTTTTGGTTAAGCATCAATTTTAAAGCTGTTTGCAATCGAATTACTTTTCCTAACTGTTTGGGGCTTACTCCAATTTGTTTTTTAAAGTTTCTTTCAAGCTGTCTTCGTTTAGATAGGTTGTTTTCGAGGATTGAGTTTATAGAAACACTTCCGTTTGTAGTTAGAAGGGCATCAACAGTGCTTTTTACAATTTTATGAATTGTTTTTTGGTCGTTAAACGTATCCAAAAGAAACTTTTCGATGATTTCTATACGTTGTATCGTATTTTTAGCGTTGATTATTTTTTGTTGCAAACCATCTGCGGTTTCCTTGTCAAAAAGGAGATTCAAGGGTGTTTCTGTGTTTGCTAAGTTGTTGATTGGTTCAGAGATAAAATTAGCAAATCCATAAGGATAAAACCTAATGGCAAAAGTATTGACATAACCTGTTGGTTCAATGTAGAAAGGTTCAATTATTTGCCCTAATACCATTGCCCGTGGTTGAAGTATAAAGTTATTTTCGGAAGTGTACCGTTTGATATCGTCTCCAAGAATAAATGCCATTTCTATACAACCATCTGGTACAATTCGTTGTTTTTGTGGTTCGGAATGTATAGGTACTTCCAACGTCCAATAACAACTAATAATTGACTTTAAATTTGTATGTGGTTCGTATGTTTGGTAGTCCATTTTGTCGTTTAATCTTTTTCAGCATGAGATATGGTTTACCAAAGATATAACTTCTATCAGAAATATAAATTGATAACTAAGTTCAATAAAAATAAATAACCAAACCAAAAGTTAAGAAGTCTCTTCAGTATCCAGTTTATCTATTTCATAACTCATATATTCCTTATACAGTTTCGCGATAGATTTGGTTTCTCCAAGTATGGTGAGTACATCATCTGTTAGTAAAACAGTTGAACCGTTAGGGGTAAACGTTTTATCATTTCTTTCAACTAAAGCCACTAAAACGTCTTTTGGTAACTGAATATCCTTTAGCTGTTTTCCTATCATGGTGTCTTGCGGAGTTCCTTCGAGTAGTTTGATGCTTACAAATCGTTCGTTTTGTAGTAAAAACTCCTTAATTTCTCTGTGACTGTTCATTTTAAGCAAGGTTTTTACGATTTGCTCTCGTTCTAAAATATCAAGAAGTCTCGATAGCATACGTAGTTGCTGTTTTGGGTTTTCATCAGAATTAATTAGAAAAGCACAGATTTGTAAGGGCTTTTTAAACTCATAGTCTTCAGAGGGAAGTGTTCCTTCAATTGGTTTTTTAGAAATCACAATTTTCATGGAAGGATGTGAAACACTCTTAAACTTGGCATGAAAAACCAAAATACCTGGTAAAGTGATGACAGATTCATCGGGTATCGACTGAAAAAACTTGTGGAGCACTCCTTCTTTGTTGAGGTCTAACTCTCTACAAAAGTAATCGGAAGCGATATTTAAAACCTTGTCAAAGTTAGTGGTATCCTTAAGTATTTTTATTTTCGATGTAATTACGGTTTCATCAAACGGATCCCCTTCACGAAGTCCTTTTTCTTTTAAAATGGTCATTAATTCATTTTCCAATTCATCATATTGATGCCTTCCTAAAAGCGCAAACCAATGAAAAATAGCTCCTTCTCGTTTTACTTTTCCTTTGGAATAGAAATGATACCAAAGTAAGCCAATAACAATAATACCAGAGGTAAAAAGTACGGGCATCCATCCTAAATAAATAATAAGGATGAATGAAATAATAATTCCGACAACTTGCATAAACGGATATAATGGAGATAAATAGCCTGGGTCGTACGATTCTATTTTACTTTTTCTAAAAACAATAACAGAGAAGTTAATAAAGATAAAAATCAATAATTGGAAGGTACTCGCAAGCTTTACAATACCTTCTTCTGATAATAGTAGAATGAATACAATAATTAATGCTGTAGTTAAAAATATAGCGACTATAGGACTTCCTTTTTTACCAATTCTAGCTAGAATAGCAGGAAACAATTTATCGCGTCCCATAGCAAACGGGTATCGCGATGCAGATAATAGTCCTGCGTTCCCTGTAGAAGCAAAAGCAGCAAGTGCTGCTACCGACATTAATAAGACTCCCACATTATCGGGTAGCCATTTAAAAAGTTGTTCTGCAGCTGTAGCAGCTGGTGCTAATTCGTTGGCAAAGGCAGTAGGCTCAATAAGAGTTACCATAATAAAAACACCCAAACTATAAATTAATCCTGTAACGACTAATGAAAGTATCATTCCTAAAGGAATATTTCTTTCAGGGTTTTTAATTTCTTCTGCAACGCTTACTATTTGAGTGAGTCCTAGGTAGGACACAAAAACAAAACCTATGGTAGTAAACATCCCTCCAAATCCGTTTGAAAAGAAGGGGGTAAATTGTTTGTTAATAGATTCATTGGTGATAGTATCTGAGGTGAATATAGAAAAAAGACCATCTGCAATAAAACCAATTAAAATGACTAATAGGAATATGACAAACACCTTTTGAAAGGCGGAGGTTTTTTTAGCGCCTACTAAGTTTAGTGCCATAAAAAAAAGGGTGGCTACAATAGCTACTACCTTGGTAGGAACTTCCCAAAATATAGCGGCATAAGCACCAATACCAATAATAGCAAAGGCAGTTTTAAGCATTAAAGCGAAATATGTACCTAGTCCGCCGATGGTTCCCATGAGTGGACCTAAGCTTCTGTCTAAAAAAAAGTAAGCACCTCCTGATCGTGGTAAAGCTGTTGATATTTCAGCAATACTAAACATGGTAGGTAGTATTAATACACCTGCAAGTAAGTAAGCTAAAAATACAGAAGGGCCTGTATAATGTGAGGCGATTCCTGGTAGTAAAAAGAAACCAGAGCTAAACATGGCTCCAGTACTTATGGCAAAAACATCAAATAATCCTAAGTCTTTTTTTAGTTTATTCCTCATGGCTTTTGTGTTTAAGGCTTATTATTAAGTGGTTAGACCATGAGAAGATATGAAAAAAATTACACTTTTTAGGTTTGGAGGCTCTTTACTTGTTTTATATCTACTAACCAAAAATCAATATTTAGGAAAATAGAATTGAATTAGATTCAAAAGACCTATATTTAATATATAGAGGTTTTGTAAACAAATTAATTAGTTTTTTTAGAGTTAGTAGCTAGTTATTAATCTAACAGACTTTTTTTAAGATGTTTTAAACAGTATCTTTTTGGAGGTAAAAAAACCTGTGTAATTATTTTACACAGGTTTTTTATAAAAATAAGGAGGGGTTACGATTTTTGTTTTATTGCATTAATCGTTGTTCTTACCACAAACCAGCAGAAACATACGATACCTAAAGAGAATACAATATCTCCTATCATTCGCATCCATTTTAAAGTTTGTACTGTTGGATTGTATAATAATTCAGGATCTCTGGCAAAAGAATATCCTTTGGTAATAGAAGTGTAAGCTTGAATTATACCAACAGGTAGTAAGCTTAATACAACCATTAAAACTAACCCACCATTTAAAAACCAAAATGCATTTTTTACGAGCTTTTCGTTCCAAGCAATGTTTGAATACAAGCGTAGGCAGATTAAAATAAAGCCCATACCTAACATTCCATATACTCCAAATAGTGCGGTATGTGCGTGTACAGCAGTTGTGTTTAATCCTTGAATGTAATATAGAGCAATAGGAGGGTTGATTAAGAACCCGAAAACACCAGCACCTACCATGTTCCAAAAGGCAACAGCAATAAAGAAAAAGATAGGCCATTTGTAACGTTGAATCCAAGCATTCTTTTTCAATAAATTCCAGTTTTCTCTAATTTCAAAGCCCATTAACGTTAATGGTACCACTTCTAAAGCACTAAACGTAGCTCCTAAGGCAATGGCTTGTACTGGAGTTCCTGAATAATATAAATGGTGTAAGGTACCAATGATACCACCTGCTAAGAAAATGGTAGCTGAGGCTATCGCTGTTTTTCCTGCTGTTTTGGTAGAAATAATTTTCATACGAGAGAAAATATAGGCAATAATCACCGTAGCAAATACCTCAAAGAATCCTTCTACCCATAGATGTACGAGCCACCATCTCCAATAATTAATTACAGGTAGTGAACTGTTTTCTCCATACATTAATCCTGAGAAAAAGAACATACCAATAGCAACTACAGCTATTAATAGGATAGAAAGCAAATGTTTTGAGTCGTCTTTTTTACGGATACCGTACAGTACGTGTCTACCAACCATAACTACCCATAATATTAAACCAATACCTAAGAATATTTGCCAGAATCTACCTAAATCCATGTATTCATATCCTTGGTGACCAAAGAAGAAGTTAGTAGTTAAATCCAAAAATTGGTGCACACCTAACCATTCTCCCAACATAGAACCCAAAACAATAATTAACAAGGCGATAAACAAGAAATTGATTCCGAAAACTTGGAACTTCATTTCTTTACCACTAATAATTGGAGCTAAGAATAATCCTGTTGCTAACCATGTAGCGGCAATCCAAAATACAGCAAGTTGTGTATGCCAGGTTCTAGAGATAGAATACGGAAGATATTCTGATAAATTAAAACCAAAGAAAGCTTGACCCTCTACCGTATAGTGCACAGTAACAATACCCAATACAACTTGTAATACAATAAGAAGTGAGATGACTAAAAAGTATTTTAATACTGCTTTTTGAGAGCTGACTAACTTTAAGTCTAATAAAGGATCGTTGTTTGGGTTTGTTACTGCTTCTCCTTTTTCATGATTTCGAATGTAGTAATAGGTCAACACTCCAATAAATAGTAACAATAAAATTATTGAGAACCCTGACCAGAGTTGTGAATCGGGAGTAATTGTATTGTTAATTAACGGTTCATGAGGCCAGTTAGAAGTATAGGTATAGTCTTGATTGGGTCTTTCTGTACTGGCAGCCCAAGAAGTCCAGAATAAAAAGGCGTTAAGCTTAGCTAGTTTTTCAGTATCAGTTAAAGCTCCTTCTGGAATGGCATATTGTTCATGACCTTTTGAAAAAATGTTTGCATAATACGCTGAGTTTGCTTCAATGGCTTCTTTTCGCTCTTTAGAAATTGTTATTGATTGGTCTTTTTCATTAAAGGTATTGGTTCTAATATCTTTTACCAAACGAGCTTTTAAAGCAGCTTTGTTTTCTTCATCTAAAGCATCATAGTTGGTGTTAAAGTCTTTTTTAGCCCAGTAGTTTAATAAGTAAACAGCTTCTTTATGAATCCAATCAGCTGTCCAGTCAGGGGCTACATAACTTCCATGACCCCAAATAGAACCGACTTCCATTCCTCCGATAGATTCCCAAACATTTTGTCCATCTTGTATGTCTTTTTTAGTGTATATAGTTTCATTACTTCCGTTAACTTTTACTGTTTCAGGTATAGGGGGTTGGGTTTGATAAATTTCTGTACCTACCCATATTAATGCAATAAATGATAATACCACTACTGCAATAAATCCAGTCCAAATTTTTCTCATTATTAGTTATTTAATTTAATTGATTTTCTAATTTGATTGCTTTTTTAAATAGAATATTGTTTTCTAAATGAATGTGTTTGTGTAAGTCTTCTTCAAATTCTTGTAGCATTGCTAAAGCAACTTTATAAGTGTTACAAGCGTCTTCAGGTGGAGTGTAATTATTGGTAAGTTTTGCAATTATTCTAAATCTATTGCCTTCATTATCATGCTCTGTGTGCATCATGTTTATAGGATTTTCTACCGTACCAAATGGAGGAGGAGAAAGGGGAGTGTTTGAGTTACTTGCTTCAACTAACTTTTTAATAAAAGGAAATAAAATAAGTTCCTCTTTTTTCATATGTGTAGTAAGTTCCCCAGCACTTTTTTTAAAGAGTTGTAAAACCTCGTGTAGCTCAGGATGGTTGTTACCATGTACTTTAGCTAGTCTGGTTAAATATTCTAAAATTTCAGGAATTTGTTTTTCCACATAGGTATGGTGATTTTGGTAGATATAATCACACAAAAAATCTAAGGACCAGCTTTGATAATCGTTAGTAGATTTAGAACCTTTATCAATGCGAGTTAGTTTATTGATTAATATATCAGGAGCAATGTTCTTTTTTTTAGCAACCTCTTGAATAGTTCTGTTACCGTTGCAGCAAAAATCAATTCCGTATAGTTTAAAAATTGTAGCTGTTTTATAGTTATTTGCAACTATGTCTGCTACTATTGAGTTGTTATTTATCTTCATTTTGTTTTTATTTAATGTTATATAAATTATAAAAAGACCTTTTTATCTTTTATTATTCTAAATTTTTTTATTCTCGTTTTAGCCAAAAAGTATTTTTCTTGTCGTTGGTGTATAATACATCATGTAGGGTGTTTCCTTCTAACATTTTTCTCAAGTTATTTCTAATCTCTACAAATTTAAAGTGAAGAGGGCAGGGAGAGCTATCATCACATTGTTTTAAACCCAATCCGCAACCCGTATAAATACTATCACCATCTAATACACGAACCACATCGCTTAAGCGAATTTTTTTAAGGTCAGCTTTATTAATTACAAATCCGCCATAAGGACCTTTAATAGAATCAATGATATTATTTTTTGTTAAAATTTGTAATATTTTCCCTGTGAAAGCTTCAGGAGAATCAATAGCGGCAGCAATAGTTTTTACACCAACTTTATTATCTAAGCTAGATTGTTCTGCAACAAAAATAGTTGCTCTTAAACCGTATTCACAAGATTTTGAAAACATATAAAATAATATGTTACAAAGATATTAGTTTTTTTATAAAAGACACTAAAGTCTTTTATTTTTTATAAAAAAAGCATCATAAAAAAATGATGCTTTTGAATGCTTTTAAGACTTAGTTTTTTCGGTACCAGTAAGCGGTTCTACCAAAGGCAGCAAAACCTATGTAGCCTCTAATCTTTAACTTGTTGTCGTTTTCAAGTTTAATATAACATTTATATTCTTTTCCGTTTTTAGGATCTAAAATTTTTCCACCACTCCATTCATCACCATCTTTTTTTAGACCTGTTAAAATATTCATTCCTAAAATAGGGTTATTTTTACGCTTTCCACTACACTTATCACAAACAGCTTCTTGACGATTTTTGTCTGTAATCTCAATAATTTTAGCGTAAGCCTTTCCATCTTTTTTATATACTTCTATTACAGAGTCAACTTTGTTGGTTTCTTCGTCACGATTTTCCCATTTTCCGAAAATAGTTTGTGCGCTCATGGATAAGCTAACGGTTGTAAATAATAAAGCAAAAAGTATTTTTTTCATAATTTAAAAGTTTTAATAGTATTTTAATTCTCAAAAAGTATTCCAATTAATTAATCGTATTGTGCATCAAAGTTACTATCCCATTTTCCTTGTACACGTAATACTTGTTCTATAATATCTCTAGCACAACCATTACCTCCAGTTTTATCAGAAATGTATCTTGAAATTTGTTGTATTTCACGAGCAGCATCGTTAGGGCAAGAGGGCATACCAACGAGTTTCATTACAGGGTAATCAGGGATGTCATCTCCCATGTACACTATGTTTTCTGGGTTTAGTTTGTATTTTTTAACCAATTCATTAAACTGTTGAATCTTATCATGAGCTCCTAAATAAATATCGGTAATACCTAAGCCTTCTAAACGTGTACGCACTCCTTCGTTTTTTCCACCAGAGATAATACAAACCTTATAACCAGCTTTTACAGCTGCTTTTAAGGCGTATCCATCTTTAATATTCATTTGACGTACAAGCTGTCCGTCAGGAAAAACGGTTACGATTCCGTTAGTTAATACTCCGTCTACATCAAAAATAAAGGTATCTATTTGAGGTAAGTATTCTTTATAACTCTTTTCCATTTTGTTGGATTGATTTTGTAATAAGTTTATAAATTTCTTGTTGTTCAGCATTTAATAATGCTAAATGGTTTTGAATAGTTTTTTGGTCATTTCTTTTGGCAGGACCTGTTTGTGCTGCCTTAGGACTCAATTCGGTTATTTTTTGAGCTGTCTCCTGAATTAGAGGTAGTAATACTTCAAAAGGAACTTGATATTCGTTGCAAATATCAGCACCAATTTTATACATGTGATTAGTGAAATTGTTTACAAAAACGGCAGAAACATGTAATCGTTTACGTTGCTCCGAGTTGATTCGATATACCTTTTTTCCAATAGATTTAGCAAGGGTCTCTAATAACTGCAAATCTTCTTCGTTTTCAGCTTCTAAACAAAAAGGAATTTCATCAAAGTTTACATCTTTGTCTTTAGAAAAGCTTTGTAATAGATAAAAAATACCCTTGCGTCCAATGTTTTGTAACGATTGCATAGCTACACTACCAGAAGTGTGTACAACTAAGCCGTTTTTTTGTTCAATTTTACGAGAAACATCACCAATAGCATCATCAGAAACCGCAATGATATACACATCGGCTTCTGTTAAAAGTTCTATACTATTTGTAATAGGAGTAACTTCTTTTAAATGCTCTATTTGCTCTATATTTCGAGCATACATTTGTACTAACGATACTTCGTTTGTTTTACTAAAAGCATTGGCTAAATGTGTAGCTACATTACCGCCTCCTATAATGGCAACCTTAATCATAGCACGAAGATATTGAAATTAATTAAAATTATTTTCGCATATTTGTACCATTATGATTGTATAAGTCACCTCAAATAGTTGTGTTGCTTGAGCAACAAATAGTTATGTCTTATTTCTTTTAAGACAATTTTATGTATTTATAAAACTTTATAATGACTGAAAACAATCAAACATCAAAACAAACTATATTCTCACTTTTTAAAGATGCTGTTTTAGGAAGACAGCAAGATTTTACGACAGGAAGTATTGGTAAAGCAATTTTTGTATTAGCAATTCCGATGATTTTGGAAATGCTGATGGAATCTATTTTTGCCTTGGTAGATATTATTTATGTATCTAGAGTAAGCGTAAATGCTGTAGCTACTGTAGGGTTAACAGAGTCTGTACTTACGTTAGTGTATGCTGTAGCCATAGGGTTAAGTATGGCAGCAACAGCTTTAGTCGCTAGAAGAACAGGGGAGAAGGATTTAGAAGGAGTAAATCAAACAGCAGTGCAAGTTATATTTTTAGGAGTTTTTATTTCTATCCTTATTAGTATTGTTGGAATTGTATATCCGAAGGAAATATTAGCACTTATGGGAGGCGAGCCTGATTTAATTGCTGAAGGTTACGGATATACTCGTGTATTATTGGGTGGAAACATAACAGTAATGTTATTGTTTTTAATCAATGCTGTTTTTAGAGGAGCGGGAAATGCATCCATTGCAATGTGGACGCTGATTTTATCAAACGGATTAAATATTATACTTGATCCTATTTTTATTTTTGGGTTAGGTCCAATACCTGCATATGGAGTAGAGGGAGCGGCTATTGCAACAACGATTGGAAGAGGGACGGCAGTTATAGCGCAATTAGGAGTATTGTTTTTTGGAGCAGGTAAAATAAAAATAGCGTTTAAAGATTTAGTGGTTAGAGTTTCTGTAATGATAAACTTAATAAAAGTATCATTAGGAGGAATAGGGCAGTTTATTATCGGAACTTCAAGTTGGGTATTTTTAATGCGAATTATGTCCGAATTTGGTAGTGAAGTGCTAGCAGGATATACAATTGCCATTCGGATAATGATGTTTACCTTGATGCCTGCTTGGGGAATGAGTAATGCAGCAGCAACATTGGTAGGTCAAAATTTAGGAGCAGAACAACCAGAGAGAGCAGAGAAGTCTGTTTGGATAACGAGTAAATATTGTGCAATTTTTATGGGAGCAGTCTCATTGATTTATATATTCTTTGCTCCAACTTTTTTAGGATGGTTTTCTGAAAAGACTGAAGTTGTTGAAAATGGAGCTTTGTGTTTGCAAATTATGGCAGCTGGATACATAGCATATGCTTATGGAATGGTTGTAATTCAATCTTTTAATGGTTCAGGAGATACCAAAACACCAACCTATATCAACTTTGTGTGCTTCTGGTTATTTCAATTACCGTTTGCATACATAATGGCTATTACGTTAGATTTTGGTCCTGTAGGAGTCTTTTTAGCAATAACTTTAGCAGAAATTTTAATAGCTGTTGTTGGTATTTGGATGTTTAAAAAAGGAAAATGGAAAACAGTTAAAGTGTAAACTTCATTTAGTAAATTAGCTATAATTATTTTAAAGGAAGTACTATATAAAACAATACAATAAATGAAACTAGATATATTAGCTTTTGGAGCGCACCCTGACGATGTTGAATTAGGATGTGCAGCGACCTTATCTAAAGAAATTTCAGAAGGGAAAAAAGTTGGGATAGTTGATTTAACTCGTGGAGAGTTAGGAACAAGAGGTTCTGCCGAATTGCGTGATAAAGAAGCATCAATAGCCGCTGATATTTTAGGAGTATCAATACGAGAAAACCTAGGTTTTGCAGATGGTTTTTTTAAAAATGATAAAGAACATCAACTAGAGGTTATAAAAATGATACGTAAGTATCAACCAGAAATAGTGTTGTGTAATGCTATTGATGATCGCCATATTGATCATTCTAAAGGAAGTCAGTTAGTGTCTGATGCTTGTTTTTTAAGTGGTTTGCTTAAAATAGTAACTGAGTTAGATGGAGCTCAACAAGAAAAATGGAGACCGAAACAAGTTTATCACTATATACAATGGAAAAATATTGAACCTGACTTTGTGGTAGATGTTACTGGTTTTATGGACAAAAAAATAAGTTCAGTTATGGCGTATTCATCACAGTTTTTTGATCCGAAAAGTAATGAGCCAGAAACGCCTATAACTAGTAAAAACTTTACCGATAGTATAGAGTATAGGGCAAGAGATTTGGGTAGATTAATAGGAGTTGATTTTGCAGAAGGCTTTACATCAGAACGTTACGTGGCAGTAGAAAATTTAAGTAAATTAATTTAAAAAAAAGTTTTGCCACAATGTAAAAAGAATGTATATTTGCACCCGCAAGTTACATGGTGATTGTAGCTCAGCTGGTTAGAGCGCCGGATTGTGGTTCCGGAGGTCGCCGGTTCGAACCCGGTCTTTCACCCAAAACCTTCTCAATTTGAGAAGGTTTTTTTGTGTTTTAAATTTACTTTTAAAATTAGTGTTGAATAAAAAAGCCTCTCAGTTTATTGAGAAGCTTTTCTGTTTTCTAGCCATTGCGCGTATTTGTCTTTATGTTTAAAGCGTTTGTGTGTCCATAAATAAAACTCTGGTTGTGCTTTGATATTTTTTTCGGTAATTTCTAAATACTTGTCTGTTATTTGATAGTTTTCGAAATCTTTTGGATTTTCTGTTATCAGTTCAAATTCAACTTCAAAATAACCTCTCTTAACTTTTTTTGCAACATAGTTGACTACAGCAAAGTTATATTTTTTTGAAAGTATTTCAGCTCCAGTATGTACTGGAACCTTAATACCTAAGAATTTAGCCCAATAATGAGTTTTGTGTATTTGAGGAGATTGATCGCTTAATAATATGTATATTCCTTGTGTTTTATTTTTGTAATTTTTGTGAATTCCTTTGACTGTTTCAGAAGTTTTTAAACCAATAATTCCGAATTTAGTTCTTGAAGTTTTTACAGCTTTTTCAAAGTATTTGTTGGCAAGCCTTGTATAGGCACCAAAAACTTCTCCGTTCAAAACTAAAGGAAGTCCAAAAGACCATTCCCAGTTAGCTTGATGTGCTCCTACTAAAGCAATGCTTTTACCTTCTTTAGTTAGTTTGTTTACTAGTTCAGGGTTTTTGTATTTGTAGCGTTTATGTATTTCTTTTTTACTAATGGTAAAAGACTTAATGCTTTCAAAAATTAAATCGACAAAGTGTTTGTAAAACTTTCTTGCAATGTTTTTTATTTCCTTGTCGCTTTTATCTGGAAAAACTTTTTTTAGATTTTCTACAACCACTTTTTTACGGTATCCTATAAGGTTGAATATAATAAGACGGAAAAAGTCAGAAATTATATATAATAATCTCATGGGTAAAATTGATAGCATCCATATTAGTGGATAAACAATAATAAATAAGAATAGTTTCATTAAATGATATTTTTGACAAATATCGTATTAATTACTGAATGATTTGTTTTGTTAACTTTTGTTTATTTTTGTGGATAAACATAAATTATGAGTCAAATTATTATTATACTAATTGTAGCTAATGTGTTGGTATCTTTAAAAGGATTTAGTGATGCAGCTTTTTTTGATCGTTATAAATTTCAAGTTCAAAGAATATTAGGGGGAGAAAAAATACGAATGTTAACTTCAGGTTTTTTGCATGTAGATTGGTTGCATTTAGGATTTAATATGTATGCTTTGTATTTATTTGGAAAAGTAGTTGACTCAAGTTTTGGTACATTCAATTTTATTTTAATCTATTTTGTAAGTTTAATATCGGGAAGTATGTATTCGTTGTATCAACATAAAAAAATGCCTTATTATAGTGCAGTTGGTGCATCAGGAGCTGTGTCTGGAGTAATATTTTCTTCTATAATGTTATATCCAAGTATGGAGTTGGTTATGTTGCCAATACCAATACCAATTCCAGGATATGTTTTTGGTGTAGGATATTTATTGTATTCTATTTACGGAATGAAAAACCAAGTAGGTAATATCGGTCATTCCGCTCATTTAGGAGGTGCTATTGGTGGATATTTGATAACATTAGTGTTGCGACCAGGTGTGATAACAAATCATACAATAATGGTTGGTATTATGGGAGTAATTATTCTAGGATTGTTTTTATTTGGAGATAAGCTAAATAAATAAAAAAAACCGAAACTAATGTTTCGGTTTTTTTTGAGCGGGAGACCAGGTTCGAACTGGCGACATTCAGCTTGGAAGGCTGACGCTCTACCAACTGAGCTACTCCCGCGGTAAAGACTTTTGTAATTTCTTACAATTATGTAAAATTTGAGCGGGAGACCAGGTTCGAACTGGCGACATTCAGCTTGGAAGGCTGACGCTCTACCAACTGAGCTACTCCCGCGGTAAAGACTTTTTGTAATTTCTTACAATTATGTAAAAATTTGAGCGGGAGACCAGGTTCGAACTGGCGACATTCAGCTTGGAAGGCTGACGCTCTACCAACTGAGCTACTCCCGCAGTAAAGCGGTTGCAAATATAATACTGCTTTTGTTATTTACAAAGACTTTTTTGTAAAAAAAAATGAAAAAAAAAGCACACTTTTTATAAGTATCAGATAATGAGTTAAGTATTTTTTTTAGAAGAACACTTATTTAAAAAAGAAGTTAATTCAATATTAGCACTTGGGCCATAAGCAGCTAAAATAGTGCCTTTTGTTCCGTCGTGCATTGTTAATATATAAAGAATACTTAAATCAGCAGGGTTAGAATAACCTTCATACCTATACTCTTCATCAATAGTAACGTCTTTAACGGTATATTCTTTTTTAGTATCTACGTCAATTAATTTATTATTAATAAGATGATAACTAGCAGTGTATCCTTTGTTTTTATAATATTCAATCTTATTTATTTCATGTTTAGAATTGTTATTCATAGTGTATGAGTATTAAAGTTACATTCAAAAGTATAGAATCAAAAAGAACAAGATTAACTTATATGAGTTAAATATTAATCTATTTAAGTTAATTTATAAAACCATATGAAACTAATTTTGTAATAAATTAATAAACTAAATTAATGACTGTGTTAGCAAAACATAAAAGGCAATTATTATTTATTTACTCCTGTGAATCCAGTTTTAGTAAAGAAATGTTAGCTTATGCTTCTGCCGTAGATAAAAAGCTACAGATTATAAATATTTGTAAAGAAAAAATTTCAGATACAATATGGTTAGAAATAGCTGCTATGTTAAATGTAACATTAGGAGAGTTGTTTTCACCTAAGCACTCAAATGCTGAGAATGTAGGAGATGTAACGAGCTTTGATGAGACAGACTGGTTGAAATTAATAAATAGCAAACCTAGTTTGTTACAGGTTCCTATTGTTGTTAATGCAGATAAAGCTTTGAGAATTAAAGAAAAAACTGATATGATGAATGTGTTAGATAATTATAAAATAATTTTAGGGAGTAAGCCGAAAACCCTTTAAGAGAGTAGGTATAAATTTAAACTGAATAATTATGAAAATATCAAAATTAATTTTAGCAACATTATTAACAGCAGTTGTAATGATTTCTTGTGAAAACAAAAAAGAAAAAAAAGAACAGGTAAAAGAAAAAATGGATGAAGTGGAAGCGAGCGTAGAAGAAGGAATGGATGAAATTGAAGAGAGTTTTTCTGACCTAGGTGATTATACTTTTGAAAAGAAAAGTGAGGTGACAAAATCAATTAACAAAGGAATAGATAAATTAGATGCTGAGATTGATAAATTAGAGAAAAATGTAAGTGATAGTTATAATGATGCAAGTGAAAGTGTAAAGAAAGAGCGTCAAGAATTGTTAGCTTCTTTAAAAAATAAAAGAACAAAACTTAAAGCAAGCATGGAAAAATTAAAGAATAGTTCTGAAGATACTTGGGATGATGTGAAAAAAGGGTTTGAGAAAGCTTATGATGATGTAGAGAATGCTTTTGATAAATTAGCTGATGAATTAAATAGTTAATATACATTTTACAAATGATCCATCCTAAAAAAGCAGTTCACAACGAACTGCTTTTTTTATTTGTGATAATTATAAAAACTTTTTAAATGGTTACAGATTTTTTCAAATTTACATCCCAGTAGTATGCACTGTTTATAATAACTTTAAGGATAATAATGGTGTGAAGGTTGTTATTTTTTAAGTCTTGTTGTGAGAGTAACTTATCTATAATTCCTTTTGATTCGTAATGAATGCCCTTACCTCTGATTGATAAATATTGTTTGTCTGTGTTATTAGTAAAAGTTAAGAGTAAGTCATTATCTTTTTCAATGTTTTTATAGTGTTCAGATTCTTTATCTGATAAAAACCACAAAGCTCCATCATTGTCAATTGTTTTAACAGTCATAGGGCAAATCGAAGGGTTTGGTTTACTTAACGAACTAATTAACATGCATGTTGGGGTGTTTATTAGGATAGACTGAATTCTTTCAATAGCATTTTTATCTACTAAATCATTTTTTTTCATCTGTCTAATCTTTATAAAATTATTATGTACAAAGTTGAGGAAAGTATAGTTTTTTTTTAACTCAAAAAGAAAAAAAAAGAGCTTATATAATATTATGTTAAGTGTTTTTTAGTAGATACTTTATTAATTTAAATTGTTTTTTAAGTTCATTTTAACTTTACATTAAAAAATAAAAAGTAAAATAATCATTTAAGAGGCTTTGTAAAAGTTTAAAAAAAACTACTTTTGATTGTTTGGAGGGAAGAGTAGTATTTAATAATGTAAATTGACATGAAAATTTATTTAAAATTTGATGCTAACACAGCTTTAAAATCTTTTTTAACGTATCATTTAAAAGAGTTAAGCTTGCCCTTTTATGTAACAAGCTCTCAAGAAGTAGTTTTTGAAAAGGAACTTTCTTTAAATGAAAAAGAAAAAATAAAAGAATTATTAGCTCCTTTTAAAATAGATATTACTAACGATGAAAAGTTAGATGTTGTTCAGCGAATAAAAATAATTATTGATGAGATGTTGAAAGATGAAGCAGCAGCAAGGATGAATGCTTCTGATTATTTGTCTGATAAGTTAAATTATTCGTATGCTTATTTATCTAACTTGTTTTCTGAATCAAACCACACCTCAATAGAAAACTACATAATTTTAAGAAAAGTAGATGTAGTTAAAGAATTATTGTTAAATAGTAATTTAACATTAACTGAAATAGCCTATAGATTAAACTATAGTAGTGTCGCTCATTTGTCAGGGCAGTTTAAAAAAGTAACTGGACTTACCACTTCTACTTTTAAACGTATAGTGGAAAAACGTAACCAATAATCAGGTATTAGTTAATTATGGCTAAAGATAAATTAAAAATTATTTTAACAGACGATGATATAGATGATCGTATGTTTTTTGAAGATGCTATTGAGGAGATAAATATTGCCTCAGAGCTAAAAACATTTAACCATGGACAAGATTTAATGAGTTATTTGTGTAATGATTGTAAAGAGCTTCCTAATTTAATTTTTTTAGACTTGAATATGCCTATTAAAAATGGTATGGAATGCTTAATAGATATTCGTAAAACTCCAAAATTACAAAGTATAATAGTAGCTATATACTCAACATCTTCTTCAGAAGAAGATATTGAAGAGGCGTTTGTTAATGGAGCTAATATATACATAAACAAACCTACATCTTTTAAAGAATTAAAGAAAGTTATAAAAAAAGTGCTGCAAATTAATTGGCAGTACCAAACTTCAAATTTAAATAAAGATAACTTTTTATTAAGAATTTAGCTATGTTTGAAAATAGTTTTACTCAATCAAATAAAGCTTATGTTGTTACTTCATCTATAGCTATAGGTATGTTACTTGTAGTCTTTATAGTGTCTTATGTTTTTTTTCAAGACTTTCAAAATGCTACAGACTCTTCAAAAATTAATTATGATGAATATATAAAGCTAGAGGAGCTTTCAAAAAAATATAAATTAATGCAAACCGAGCATTTAGAAGCGGCTATTTTAAGAAGAAAATTAGACCCAGATAAATGGTATACTATAAATAACGATATATATATAAGTATTCAAGGTTTGTTATTTGATTTTAGAAATAAGCCTAAACAGTTAGAGCGTATTAATAAAATAGCGGAAGAACAAAATAAACTATTTGGTAATTTAGTAGAGTTAGATACTACCTTTAGTTCTTTAAGAAATAGTATAAAAAAGAAGAAAATTTTAGGAATAAACTCTTCTTTACATAAAATAGACTCTATAAAAAAACATATTTTAGAACAACAGAAAGAAGATATTTCTAAACTAGTAACTTATCGTGAAGAGAAGAATGAATCAGTTATTAGGATGATGGTTATATCGTCTGCTTTTGCATTACTTTTATTATTATTTTCTTTATATAGATTGTTTGTGAGTCGTAAGTTGTACTTTAAAACAAACTCACTTTTAAAAAGTATTTTAAATGCTTCTACTGATATAGTTAGAGTTTATACTCCTGTTTATGATAATAATAAAGAGGTAATAGACTTTAAAATTGAATATGCAAGTAGTGCGAAAGAAATATATGGTTACAATAGTAAAGAACTGTTGGGTAGGCTGGTTACTGAAGTTTATCCTGAGTTAAAAGTATCAGGAGAATTACAAAAATTAATAGATTCCTTTTCCTTACAGAAATCAATAGAAGAAGTTTCTGAAATTGATGTAGATGAAGAAAAAACAACATATTTAAGACGTTTTTTCCCTTCTCAAGATGATATAAAAGTGATTATATCAGATATATCAAAATCAAGAAAATATGAGAAAGACTTATCTAAATTAAATCATGAATTAAAATTAAGTAATGATTTATTAAAAGAAGCAGAGAAAATAGCTGAGATGGGGAGTTATATATGGTTTATGAAAGTAGACCATACTATTTTGTCAGATAATGTTTATAGGATTTTAGGATATAAACCACAAGAGTTCGCTTCTTCTTCTGTAAAGTTTAGGGAGTTTGTACATCCAGATGATTTAGAGCTTTATGATAAGAATATAAACGAAGCTTATCAAAAAGAGCAGGCGGTTGAATTTATTTTTAGAGTAATAACGAAAGAAAATGTAATAAAACATTTGTATACAAACGGAGCATTTAATGAACATGACAACAAAATAACGATGATTGGGATAATTCAAGATGTAACTAAACAGGTAGAAACAGAATTGCAGTTGCAACAAAAAAATGCTGAATTAGTACATCAAAACGTAGAGTTAGAATCTTTTAATCGTATTGCAAGTCATGATTTACAAGAACCATTAAGAAAAGTACAAATGTACCTGTCAAGGCTCACAAATGATGATGAGTTATCAGAAAAAAACAAACAGTATATTGAAAGGGCTAATAGCGCTAGTTTAAGAATGCGTACATTAATAAATAATTTATTGTCTTTTTCTAGAATAAATAGAAAAGAAGACGATTTGTCATTAGTAAATTTAAATAATGTACTACAAGATGTAATAGATGACTTGTCATTAACTATAGAAGAAGCTAATGCTGTTTTAGAGTATACAGAATTGCCTGCTGTAAAAGGGATAGAATTTCAGTTAAATCAGTTATTTAACAATTTAATATCTAATGCAATTAAGTATCGTAATAAAGAAAAGGATCTAAAAGTAACCATAACTTCTAAAAAAATTGAAGCTATTGATATTGATGAGCCTTTCGTGAAAAATCATCAAACATATTATTTAATTAAAGTAATAGATAATGGTATAGGTTTTGACAATAATATGAGAGATAAAATCTTTGAAATGTTCCAACGTTTACATCTAAAGCATGAATATTCTGGAACAGGTATAGGATTAGCTATTTGTAAAAAAATTGTATTAAAACATCAAGGATACATTCAAGCTACAGGAATAAAGGGTAGTGGTGCTGTGTTTACAATATATTTACCAGCATAGTTTAAGTTTTTAATGAATTCTAAAGATTATATAACACAAAGTAAAAATTATATAACACACGGTTCTTAGATACACTGCATCTTTGTAGTATAATTTAAAAACAAGAAAAACATGAAGAATTTAATCAAATTATTAAGCATTTTAGGAGTAGTTTTATTAACAGTTATAGCATGTAGTGAAAGTGATGATCCAAAAGATAATGATTTATTTGTAGGTACATATGAAGGAAGTGTTTCTTATGATAATGGAGAAAACTCAATTTCGGCAGAAAATGGAAGTGTTACAGTAGCTAAAACAGGAGATACATACAATTTTATTTTTTCTGACGACATACCATCAATTAGTGGTTTAGAAATAGAAAAAGGTGAAAATAAGTTTGAGTTAGATTGGGATGAGGCTAGTCTTATTGTAATAGATGAAAGTTCTTTAAATATAAAGATGGCCAAAGATGGGAAGTCGTGGAGTGCAAACTGTAAACGATAATAAATTATAAATAATGATAAAAAAAGATCTCTACATAGAGATCTTTTTTTTTGTTAAAAACAATCTTAACATCAATGATTACACGTGTTTTAATTGTTTCTAAAAATTATATAAAACAAAGCAAAAATTATGTAACGAAGAATGCGTGTATTGGTTGCATTTTTGTAATGTAATTAATAACGAAATATAATGAAGACTAGAGTATATGATAAGCAAGGGTTAAATGCTAAAGTAGGTAAGATAGTAGCTAAAACAGAATATTTACAAAACTTAGCTTCACAAGCAAAAACACCAAAAAAGAAAAAATGTTAGAATAAAGAAAAACTAATTTATTAACCTAAAAAGAGTAGACATGAAAACACTTCACATAAATAGCAGTTCAATAGTAAAAACGTTTGGTCAATTGAAAGAGCAATTATCAGCTTCATATAAAAAATGTTTCAAAGAGCATTGCTTAACCTTTGATAATGAAATTGGTTATGGTGAAGTGAGAGGTGTTTTACTAAAAAATAACATTTCATATTTAGAGTTTAATGTTACTTTTAATGAAGATATAGACCTAAATATAAATACAAATATTAGTAAAGCAGTAAATATAGCTTATTGTAGTAAAGGTAAAATAGCGCATCAGTTTACTAAGAAAAACAAAAAAACAACATTAGAGCCGTTTCAGATAGGTTTTATGTCAAACATAACATCGTCTAAGAATACCATTTACTTTAAAAAAGAAACAAATGTAATTGTTACTCTTATAACAGCTTACGAATTAACAGCTTCAGTTAAAAAAAATACAGTTCATCAAGAGTTGTTTGAAACTTTTGTAAAAAATAAAAAAGAAAATAATGTTTTTATTAGTTCTCATAATTTAAAAATAGCAGAAAAAATAGAGCAAGTAACGAAGATAAAAGAAGATGGGGTAATGCGTAGTTTACTAATTGAAGGTATAGTACATATGGTTTTAGCTCTAGAAATACAACAGTACAAAAGGGATTTGAAGAATTCTAAACAACCTACAGGGAGTTTAACGTTAAGAGAAATGCAAGAGATAAAAGAAATTTCTACGTACATAAAAAATTATCCAGAAAGAGCAACTACTATAGAAGATTTATGTAAAAAAACAGGAGTAACTTCCTCAAAGCTTCAAGAAGGATTTAAATTAATGCATAATACAACTGTGAATGATTTTATAAGGACAGAAAGAGTAAAAAAATCAGAAGAATTAATAAAAAATAGTGATTTAAACATATCACAAATAGTTTATTCTGTAGGATTTTCTAGTAGAAGTTACTTTTGTAAGATATTTAAACAAAAATACAATTGCACTCCTACAGAATACAAATCTAGAATTAAGTTAGCTGCAACAGCATAATATATTTCATTTTTTTTGACAAAAAGAGGCTACATGTAGCCTCTTTTTGTTTTTATACTCAAACTTTTAAGTGAACTATCTTTTATTTTAAAAGATAGTTCATGTTGGGGGTTAATAAATAATAAATAGAATATCGATTATACTGTGTTTAAAATTTATAGATTATTAAGAATAAAGAAACTTGACCCAAATAATAAAGATTAAAATAATAGTACCCCATGAAAGGATATAGAAAAAGAATTGGAAAAAATTAAATAATTTGTCTTTATCAGCTAGAGTTGTTTTATGTTTTTTATGGAAGTTTCTTGATCTATTTATAAGAAAACTTGAACCTTTTCTGATAAAAAAGAAAGAGAATATTAAGAATAATGTATCTATTAAAACTTTATACATGTGAGCAAAATTATTAAAAATAGAGAAAAATAAAATTGTAGTATAAATTATAAAAAAGAACCCACTCAAAATATTGAGTGGGAAAATTGCTATGAAAAAGAACTTAAGACGTCTCTTAAGTATTACAAAGATATTTAGAATTTAATGAATAATAGAATAAAAAGAATAATACTTTTAAAAAATAAGAAATTGTAATTTTTGTGGCTTTAATAAAAGTTTTTATCATCTCGTAAAACTTTTAAAAAATGGAAACCATAAATTTCAAAACCTTCGTTGTAATAAAATTTATGAGACTTCCTATTAGCAGTGTACGTGTTTAATTCAACTGCCTCGCACCCTTTAGATTTAGTGTAATTGTATATCCACTTGAAAAGCTGTTTTCCAACACTTTTACCTCTATAAGTTTCATGTATAACTACATGATCTGGCTCTACACTTTTACCAATATAGTGCCTAGTACTATACCAAAGCCCGCAAATACCTATAAGCTTGTTGTTGTCATAAACACCTATACATTCGTAGTTAGGGTATGCTACCATTTCTATCACTCTGTTTTTTAAAATATCATGTGGTGTTGTGGTGTTAACTTTATGTAAAAGAGGAAGGATAATAAGAATATCTTCTTTACTAATGAGGTTAAATTTTATATTCATTCTGTATTTTTGGATTAAAGAAATTTTAGATGATAAAAATAAAAAATATATCAGCTCAAGAAACTTATAATATTAGATTAACGGTTTTGCGTAATAATATAGATTTACCTTATAAGTTTAAAGAAGATGAGTATGGAAGTACATTTCATTTAGGAGCTTTTTACAAAACTAAGTTGGTAGGTGTAGCTTCTTTTATTCAAAATAAAACAGAAGCTATTAAAGGATTGCAATATCAATTAAGAGGAATGGCTACTTTGCCAGAAGTTAGAGGTATGGGGGCGGGAAAGTTGCTACTAGAAGAGGCAAAAAGCATTTTAAAGACTAAAAGCATAGACGTTCTGTGGTGTAATGCAAGAGAAGAAGCAGTAGGGTTTTATGAAAATTTAGATTTCGTAATTATAGGTGAGAAGTTTAAGGTGCAAAAGGTAGGTGTTCATTTTAAAATGTACAGTAAAGTATAAATAAAAAAAAACCCAAATCAAAAGATTTGGGTTTTGTAGCGAGGAGCAGATTTGAACTGCCGACCTCAGGGTTATGAATCCTGCGCTCTAACCAACTGAGCTACCTCGCCTGATTGCGGGTGCAAATATAATTACTTTTTGGTTTTAAGCAACAAACATTTAAATTTTTTTTTAAAAAATAATTATCTATATTGGCACTCAAACAAAAAAATAAATGAGCAAAGTTAAATTTGAATTAGAGTTTCCTATTCATGCATCTCCAAGTATGTTATATCAATACTTCGCAACACCAGCAGGATTAGAAGAGTGGTTTGCAGATAGAGTTAATTCACGAGGAAAACTGATTACCTTTATTTGGGATGATTCTGAAGAAGAAGCAAAAATAATAACAAAAAAAGCAGATGAACGTATTAAGTTTAAATGGACTGAAAGTGAGGGTGATGATAGTTATTTTGAATTCAGAATTCAAGTAGACCCATTAACAAAAGATGTTGCTGTAATTGTTACAGATTTTGCAGATGATGAAGATGATGTAGAGGAAGCAAAAATGCTTTGGCAAAACCAAATAGAAGAGTTAAAACATACAATAGGAGCTTAGCATATTATAATTAATAAGTATTTAAAAAAACTCGGCAATTTTGTCGAGTTTTTTATGGCTAATATTTACCTAAATTGTAAGTTTGCAATTAAAATTTTAGGAAATGGTAAACTTTAGTGGAACTTTGGTTTCTGATAACGAAGTGCAAATTTCAACAAAGAATAGGGCTTTTAAGTATGGCGATGCTATTTTTGAAACAATTAAAGTATTAAATGGTAAAGTTGTTTTTGTAGAAGATCACTACTTTAGATTAATGGCATCAATGAGAATGCTTCGTATGAAGATACCTATGAGGTTTACCCTTGAGTTTTTACAAGAAGAAATCCTTAAAGTAACAAAACAATTACCTGAATTTTCTACTTATAGGGTACGATTAACTGTTTTTAGAAAAGATGGTGGCTTATATGCACCCGTTACAAATGAAATAGATTATATTATTGAAGGAGCTCCAATAGAAAATGTAGAGAAAGAGACTTATAGAATGGATGTTTTTAAAGATTTTTATAACTATTCAGGATTGCTTTCAACAATAAAAACAACAAATAGAATGTTAAATACATTAGCAGCCGTTTTTGCAGAAGAAAACGATTTAGATAACTGTATTTTACTAAATGAGCGTAAGGGAGTCGTTGAAACTATTAATGGAAACATCTTTGTAGTAAAAGGAAACACAATAAAAACTCCTGCCTTAACTGAAGGCTGTATCAAAGGAATTATTAGAAAAAAAGTAATTGAAATTATTGAGAAACACGGAGAATACACAATAGATGAAACAACTATTTCTCCTTTTGAGATTCAAAAAGCAGACGAGGTTTTTATAACCAATGCTATTGTAGGAATTCAGCCAGTTACCAATTATCGTAAAAAAGAGTTTTCAACAGTGATAACTAATAAAATTAAAAGTAGCTTAAAACTAGCCATAGTAACTAGCTAAGGTTAGTTCATTTGAATGTCGCTAGGAGCGTTAGCCCAAATTTTATATTTGCCTCCTCTTTGTAGTAACTTGTTTTTCCAAAAGTCTCTATCGTTCGCAGTTAAAATATTTTCATAGTCATTCTCTGCTATAAACCAAGAGTTCATTAATAGTTCCTCTTCCAATTGGTTTGCTCCCCAACCAGAATAACCTAAAAAGAAACGAATATCAGTAGATTTTAATTGTTTATTATTTAATAACTCTTTTAACAGGTCAAAATTTCCTCCCCAATAAATACCGTTTGCGACCTCAATACTGTTAGGTAGTAAATGTGGAGCTTTGTGGATAAAATATAAATTATCCTGTTCTACAGGTCCACCTTGGTACACTGTAAAGTCACAGTCTATTTCAGAAACTAAATCGCTAAGTACATAGTCTAAAGGTCTGTTTAAAATAAAACCCACAGAGCTTTTTTCATTATGTTCAGTAAGTAATACAATAGTTCTTTTAAAAGAGCTATCATTTAAAATTGCTGGTTCAGCAATTAATAACCTACCTTTTTTCGGCTTAAATGCAACCATATTTTTATAGTTTATAAACACTAAGGTAAATAAAATTTTAATAAAACTTTAACAAAAGTGTTAAAAAACCATAAAAAAATAAGGGCTACATTCTTTCTAAAACATTAATGACTTCATTTTTTTTACGAACTGAAACAGGAACAGTTGTTTTGTTTTTTAAAACTAAATATCCTCCATCAGATTTTATGAATTCCTTAATGAATTGAATATTAATTAGATGACTTTGGTGAACTCGTAAAAAATCGTATTCCTTCAACATGTCAGCAAAGTGCTTTAAGGTTTTTCCAACTAATATTTTTTGTCCATCATTCATAAAAAACTCTGTGTAATTATTATCGGACTGACAACGAACAATATCGTCTAAATTTACCACCATAATTTTGTCAGAAGTGTTTAATGAGATCTTTTTAGGACGTTGATTTGGTTTTGAAATGGATTGCTGTAGTACTGTTAGCTGTTCTTTATCGGGTTTAATTTGATTTTTTGCTTTATTAATTGCGCTTGCTAAATCTTCGTTTGAATATGGTTTTAATACATAATCAATAGCAGCAAATTTAAAAGCTTTAATGGCATACTCGTCGCTTGCAGTAACAAAAATAATTTTTGAGGATAGGTTTGGATGAATTTCTAAAACATCAAAACCAGTACCGTCTCCCAGCATAATATCTAAAAATAAAATATCTGGTTGTTGCTTTCGTAAAACTTTTGAAGCTTCAACCACACTTTTAGCAGTACCAATAATTTCAATTTCTGGATGAAATTTAATGAGATCGTTTTGTAACATTTCTAAAGCTGTTGACATATCGTCTACTAAAATTGCAGAAAGTTTTTTCATGTTTTAAAAATCAGTTTTTAAAGGAATTTCAAATAGTACCTTAGTTCCTGTTACTTTTCCTTCATTATATAATTCAATAATGGAAAAAGCTCCCTTTTTTGACAGGTTTCGAATTCGTTCTTGCGTAACTTTTAATGCTACCGATTTATGTGAGCTTATTTTTTTCAATTCTTTTGATTGATGAATACCAATACCGTTATCTATTATTTCACAATGTAAAAGATTATTTTTTATAGAAAAACTGATCCTAATTTTTCCATTTTCAACAGAAGAGATTCCGTGTTTTATACTGTTTTCAACAAAAGGTTGTATTAGCATTGGTGGAATTAGAACTTCTTCAGGTTCAATAGAAAGATTTGTGGTTATTGAATATTCAAAGGTATTTGAGTTTATTTGCTGTTCTAGCTCAATATAATTTTTTAGTGTGGTAATTTCTTCAGCTAAGCTAATTTCTTCTTGTCTAGAATTGTGTAAAACACCACGTAAAAGTGTAGCAAATTTACTAATGGTTGTATTTAATTCAACTGATTTTCCTGAGTTACCCAATGCCTTAATTCCATTTAAAACATTAAAAATAAAATGCGGATTCATTTGAAGTTGTAAGGCTTTTTGCTCTAGAGATATCAAATGATTTTCCAGTTTTAACTTTGCAACTTTAGCTTTATTTTTAGCTTGAATTCTTCTGATATATGACCAAACAATGAGTGTTAAAATTATGCTGGCTACTCCAATGGTAGACCAAATAAACCAACTTTTTTTATAGATAGGAGTATCAATATAAAAATTAAACTCAATAGGAGTGCTTTCTATTTTTCCAATTCTTGATTGAGCTGAAAAAGTATAATTTCCTGGAGAAAGATAAGCTAAGTCAATAGCGCTTTTAGTACTCCAAGGACTGGTTTGATTGTTGAGCGTATAGCGATACTCCAATTTATTAGAGTTACTAATATTTATTGTTTTGTAATAAAAAGAGATATGGTTTTTATCTGCAGGGAGTTTTAGAGTTTTAGCGTAGTTATTGATGTTAATGCTATCTATAGGAGTAAAAACTACCTCAATATTTTCAAAAGAAATGGAAGGCTTTTTTTGTATTGGTTTGTCACTTTTAATAAAGTAAACTCCTTTATCTTTTGTAGAAACCCAAGTGTTATTTTCGTTGTCTTGAAAGGTACTGGTAATTTTATTGGTAGTTAAGCTGTTATATTTATTAATATTTTTAACGAAATTAAAATTAGCATCTAGTACTTCAATACCATTATCCTCAGAGATAATCCAAAATTGATTATTAATTTTTTTAATTTCAATAACATTTTGCGCAGTGATGGTTTGTGTTTCAACTTCGTTGTTTTTAATGAATTTAAGGCCTTTGTTATAAGTGGTTGCAATTATCGCTTTTTCGTTAATTAAAAGAGAAGTGTAATTATTTACATCAATTCTTTTTAAAACTTTAGGATTGATAAGCTTATCAAGCTTCCACAAAGATTTATTAGTAGCTATCCAGTAAAACTTTCCATCAAATAACATATCGTTTATCTGATTTAAATCAATTTGAAAGTTGGTACGAAGAGGAGAGAGATAGTTTTCACGAACTCTAACAATCCCTTTATTAGTACCTAAAAAAGTACGGTTTTTAACGGTTAAAATGCAGTTAACATTGTTGCCTTCAAAATTAGTAAATCCATGATGTTTTTTTATACTTAAACCTTTATCGGTACCTATAAAAAGAGTATTTCCTTTTGAAGAAATGATATTAACGTTGTTAGAAATTAATCCATTTTTTGTAGTAAAAGTAGTAAACTCATTTCCGTTAAATTGAATTAGTCCGTTGTTAGAAGCTAACCATACATAACCAGTTTTATCTTGAGCGCCACTATTTATATGTAGACTAGGTAACCCATTATTTTTTGTATAGGTTTTTAAAGGTTGGTTTTGGGCAGAAACATTTATCAGACCACAGATAAAACAGCAAAGTAGTAAAAAAACAAAATTTTGTACTGAGTGTTTTTGAGTACTCAATACAAAATTGTTTCTCATAGCTGTTTTTGTAATATGATATTGGGTTTTCATCATAACAAAAGTACTTAAATAAAACGTCATTACGAAGGGAAGGAGGTTGAAGTAATTACTTTTATTATGAGGTTTTCCTAGGTTCGTAATGACGTTTGTTCAACAATTATTAGTTATTTCATAGCGTATAAACGCTTATTATTAGTATCTGGTTTTACATGTTCTAACTCTCCATAAGGTTTCGTTAAAGGTTTTAAAACACATAGAGCAGAAGATTTACCTTTTATAATTAACTGACTGTTTTTTACAATATAGGTCCATCTAAATTTCTCTACAGGAATATTTGTTTTTTCAACTTCTTTCATTAAAGCTTCTTCGCTTGCAATAAAATCCATAATTTCTTCTTGCATTACAAAGTGAGGAATTTCGTTATCAGAGTTATGGTAATCTAACTCTAGATTTACAGGAATGGTATACTGAATAGTATAAGGCTCTCCCACATAACGCTCTCTTTCATTATTTAAAGCGTCATACCAAGCAATTTCTTTTTCTTCTGGATATTTTTTAGCGATTTCTTTTGATAAATCTACTTTACCAGGAGAGTTTGCTGTTGGATAAAATACATAGTACGGTTGAGCTAAATAATGGTTAGAAAACTCTCCTCCAAAAACATTGTAGTATGGTGATGCAACTACTTGAGGAATTTTGTTTTCAGTTATAAAAGCACTTTTTAAAGTGTTTATTAAATCAGTGTTTTCTGCCAATTGATTGGTATGAAAAATAATTCTAGTGTCATCAGTAATAGCTTCACTTTTTACAGAAGGTAATGCACCTTTAGTAATTGTTTTTTGTAACGTTTCAGCAGTTACTTTATCTCCATTAACTACAGTTTCTAAGTTCATTGCTCTAAAAGGGTTGTTGTTATTTACGATATGAACTTCTCCGTAAGGATTTTCAGTAGTGTTGTTGTTCATCCAAGAAATAATTTCTTCTACTGAATATTTGCCATTAATTATTTCGTAGTTTTTTTCTTTGAAATATACTCTGGCACTATCGTAAAAATGGCTGTTTCCTTTGTCATTTCCTGTAATAAATACTATGGGTTTTCTGTATTCCACAGCTAGTTTTTCAATAGTTTCCTCTGTGGTAGCAATGTTTCCCTGTTCTTGATTTTTGTTGTCATTTTTTGTGTTATCACAACTAGAAAATACTCCGATTAGTAGTAGTAATCCCATTACTGTACCTACTTTTAAAATGTTTTGTTTCATAGTTTTTTGTTTTAAGGTTAATATAGTTACTGTTATTGTTGTAGAATGATGGTTACATCCTTTCCTAAATTTATACTAGTTGATAGTTTGTTTAAGATGTTAGGAAGGTTTCGGTCGTTAATCCACTGACCGTTTTCTTGTTTTTCAACGGAAGCGATTAATCCGCTTGTGTTTATTTGTAATTTTAAACTTGTGTATTTTTCTAAATACATTTTTAATACTGATGAATAATTGTTGTTTGACCACATAATTGTTGTTTTTATATGATCAAAATTACCACAGAAGTACAGGTAGATTTGGAGTAAATTAGAATTCGTAGTAGATAAATTAGAATTCGTTGATTTTTATAGGAAAGGCAATTAAATGTAGAAAAAATATACCCAATTATCCAGTAGTAACCTGATAATTGGGTAATTTAAATATCTTGGTTGTATTCCAACAGAGAAGCTGTTTTTTATCTATTAATAACAATCTGTTTTAATTTGATTCTTCTTTTTAAAGTAGTCTAAAGATGTGTTTAGTTTAGTTGAAGTTATTTGTTCTAATACCTTCTCAACGCCTTTTAGCATTTTGATAGAACCACAAATCATGATAGTTCCTCCGTTTTTTAAAACAGTAGTAATTGTAGTTTCTTTTTTTAGTAATAAATCTTGCACATATTCTTTTTCTTTTTCCTGAGAATAAGCAATATGAATGTTATTTTTCTCTATGTTTTTTAACAAAGGAGCGTACATTCTTAGCGACTCTTTAGTTCTACCACCCCAGAATAGATGCGCTTTTGTGCCGTTTTTATGTTGCAGCATTCCTAAAAAAGGGGCGATACCTGTTCCGTTAGCAATTAAGACTACTTCTTTCTTTTTCCTAGGAAAATAGAAGTCTTTATTTTGTTGAATGCTTGCTTGAATTATTTCGTTTTCCTCTAGTTGATAAAGTAAGTTAGAGCACACTCCAAGGTCATGTTTTTTAATACTTAGTATGATGTCATTATCTATTTTTCCAACAGAATATAAACGTTCAATATTGTCTTCTTTAGGAGTTATAGCTAACAAGTCACCCGAGTTAAAACGAAGTTTTTTTGTTGGCTGTAAACGGATTAAAAAAGAATCGTCGTTGTTTAGATCAGTTTTAGAAACTGTGGTGAAAGTTTGTTGTTTTTTATGCTTTTTTACCTCTTGTGTTAGTTCAAACTGTATGTTAGTTTTTTTACTCCATAAATGTCCCCAAGTTTTAAAATCTTGAAAAGACTGGTTGTTAATTTTATAAACAGGTAACAGAGGTGTAAACTCTGGGAGTTGTTGTAGTTTACTATTTATATCAATAGCAAATTGACAAAAATGAGGATATGCTCTGGAGCCAAAACCAACTATTGAATAGTTAATCTTATTTTGAATAGCTGTTTGTTGAAATAGTTGTAAAAATTTAGAAGCGTTAGAAGGAGCTTCACCTTCTCCGTAAGTTGAAGTTAATATAATTAGATGTTTCGCATTTTTGTACGAAGTGTAATTGTTTAAGATATCGATAAAAACTGGGATGCTTTTTTTGATTAAAGCATTGTGTAAAGAGGAAGCAAAAGGGTAGGTGTTGTTTGTTTCTGAGCCTACTAATATGATAATTTCAGCATTGTCTTTCTTAGTTTTATTTTTAGGTAACGATCTTTTTTGTGTTCTGCTGAAAGTCATTGCAAAGCCTGAATAGATAAAAAACAGGATAGATATTGAAGAAAGTAACAATATAATTGACCATACAATAGTTCCGTTTCCTGTATGTAATAACAAACTCCAATTTAAAAGTATGCTGGTTAACGAAAGATTTTCTTTACTAATGATGGTTCCTGTATATTGATGAATGATTAGTTCACTATCGGTTAGTTTCACAAAAAAGTAATCCTCCTCATCTTCAGAAAAAGGGAACTCAACACTTTTTACTTCATTCAAAGTAGTGTTTTTAAATACTGGAAATTCAAGAAGTGTTATTTTTTCTTTTGAAGAAGCTAAAGAAAAATCATAAGAGTGATTAATTTTTTCCACAGGTAAAACAGAAAACCTATCTAACGATAAATATACACCTGTTAATGTAATGATAATGATAGGGATAAGCGTGTAACGACCAATAATAATATGGTAATACTGTTCAAAATTTTCCTTTACAATTTTAGAAAAAAGCTTTTTAAAGCCTCCTTGTCGTTTAGTAATTAGAATGAGTCCTGTGATAGCAATTAAGCAAAGTAAAAAAGAAATAAAGCTAACAATAAATCTTCCTGTAGACTTCAAAAATAAAGATCTGTGTAAGCTCGTGGCAAACTGAAAAATTGGTTTCTTTTTTTCGATATCACCTAATTTTTCACCTGTGTTTGGGTTTACATAAAATGTGTCACTTTTTCCTTCTTTGGTAACTACCGAAGCTGATACAAAATCATTCTCATCAATAGTGATAGAAATTACTTCGTCATATTGTTTTTGCAGTACAGAAATTGTTTGAGCAAGTGTAATTTCTTTTGTGTTAGAAATATTATAGTCTGAAAGCTGTTTTGAAATAGGTTCAAAAGCTAAAATAATACCTGTTAATGAAGCAACAAGTAAAAAAAGAAAAGAAGATATAGCCAATGTTAAGTGGCTATATCTCCATATAGAAGTGGTCATTTTTGTTAGCTATTTCTATTGATAAAATTACTGAGGCATTAAACGGATGTAACGAATAAATCCATTTCCTTCAAATTTACCTTTAAGGTTGTTGGTAGTTAATTCAAATTCTACATCGTCTTTGTAGTATTCTTGATCTTCTACAGCTGATTCAAATCTAATTTTATACCCTTTGTCAATTTTATCATTGTCAATTTTTAATACGGTAATCGCTCTGTTACCTCCACTAATTGTCGCTCCTGTGATAGCGTCAATATCTGTACGAACTTTTCCTTGGAACTTCCACCATTCGGTAATGTCAGAGTACCATTCTTCATCATCACCTTGAACGTATAATGTTTGTTCGTATTCTCCATTAGGGTTTAATAATGAAATAGCAATATATGCACCTTCACCAGTATAATTTTTCATCTGAATCATACATTTATATGTGGCACTATCATTTATGTTAAAAGCCATTATTGTGAATACAGTAATAAAAAGAGCTATGATTTTTTTCATTTTTTATTGATTTATTTTAATACCAAATCGTGTGTAATTGTATTTACACACGACTTGGTACATAAGTTTATTTTAAAAAGTTAATATCTATATTTTTCCTGTTTAAAATTTCATTTTCCTTAGCTAAATCGTGTACCGTTTCATCAAAATCAGTAGTAATTGATTTTTTAGCTCCAATACTTAATAAATATTTAATTACATCAGTATTATTAGCTTGCATAACAGCTAAATGTAGTGGGGTTAAACCTTCATTGTTTTTTGCATTCACATCAATTTTTAAAGTGTTGATTTTTTTAAGTAAATCGATGTTGTTTTTTTCTACAGCAATATGAAACAATGTGTTTTTATTGGCTTGAAGTTGTGTTAAGTTTAATCCGTTATTGGCTAAAAGACTCATTTTTTCATTAAAATCGTTCACTTTTTTAGGATGATAACTTTTAACTAAATAATAAGCTAAAGAGTTTCCTTTATCATCTTTTACTTGAATATCAGCCTCGTTTTTTACTAAATAATCTACCACAGCTTCTGAGTCGTATTCAACAGCATACGTAAGTGCTGAATGTCCTTTTTTATTAGTGTGATTAATATTCTTTGTTTTTTCTGATAATAACTGAACAATTTCTAAAGAGTTTCTACTAGATGCGATAATTAAAGGAGTGTTACCGTTATCGTCAATTTGATTAGTATTTACACCTTTATCAAGGAAGTAGTTAAAGGTATTTAAATCTTTGTTACCACGAGATAAATTATGAAGTGGCGTTTTTCCATCATTATTAGTTATGTTTGGTTTGATACCTAAACTTTCTAAATATTTAAAAAACTCCAAAGAATTATAACCGCTACGAGAACCTTGAGTAGCTAATAACATAGCATTACCTCCTTTTTTATTTAGGTTTTTATAAGGCAATCCTTTTTTTATTAAAAGAGTTAAAATTTCTTTATTACCTTTTTTAGCAGCGTAGTTAAAAGCACCATTCCCATCTTTGTCAACATTATGTACGCTCAACCCTTTTGAAGTAAGGTAGTCCACAAACGATAAATCTTTTAAGCTTGGTAGTACTAATAATAAAGCATTAGCCCCGTGCTCGTCAACATCTGTTTTTATATCAATTCCGTTTTGAATACAAAGTTCATAAATTTCTTTATTTGTTTGCCCTGCATTCGCCGCAAAAGTTAACGGAGATAATTGATGAGAGTCTTTTAAATCCATACGAGCATTATTGGCTATCAAATGCTTCATAATTTCAACATTGTTTTTATAGGCAGCCCAAAAAACATAAGTTCTTTTATCGTGTGTTATCTTGTTAACATCATTTCCTTTTTTAGTAAGTAAATGTTTGATTACTTTATTTGGAGCACTGGCTAAGATAGCGTAGGTAACAGCATCAAACCCATTTGGGTTTAATGCTGTTGCGCTATTTCCTTCTTTTATTTTTTCTTCAACGAGTTGAATAGTAGGTTTTTCTTGCCAAAAAGATCTTTCAAAAAATATATTTTTTGTTTGCGCTTGAATTGTACTCATAAAAAGTACAAAGGCAAATATTATATGTTGTTTTTTCATAATAAATTAAAATTTATAACGTAATGTTGAACCAAAACTAGCAGGCTCTATTCTGTTAATATAACTTGTACGGTAGGCGTTGTAGCCTATTTCGTCAAAGATATTATTTCCAAATACATCAATACTTAATTTCTCATTAAATTTGTAAGAAGCCTGTACATTAACTGTAGTGTACGATTTTAAATCGAATGGTTTTGTATCAGGAGTAACCCCTGTATGCGTATAGTTTCTAGACCACACATTGTGCGGACGTTCTCCTAAGTAATAAGCCCCGGCACCGATAGATAAACCATTTAAAGATTTTTTAAATGCATAACGTGCCCAAAAATTTGCCGTATGTTTTGGAGTGTTAATAGGTCTTGAGTTATAGTAATATGATGCATGATCCTTGTATTTAGCATCTAAATAAGAATATCCTCCTATAACTTCTAAATTAGGAAGGATACGACCTATTAATTCTACTTCTACACCATTTCTCACATCATCACCTCCTTGTGTATAATAACCTAAACTATTACCAGCATTGTCATAAACAGGTAAGTTTAAATTTTTACTTGAGGTATAAAATGTAGTAACATTAAAACGTAAAGCATTATTAAACCAAGTAGATTTTATCCCTGTTTCTATTTGATCCCAACGTTCTGTACCTAATTCGTTACCGTCAACATCCGTATAAAAAGAAGTTCTAGGATCTGAGCTGCTAGCATATGAACCAAAAATGATAATATTTTCATTAGGCTTTAAATTAAAACCTAATAACGGATTAAAGGCATCATCACTTTTAGATTCATCTAAAGGTCTACCTATAAAGCTACCTCTAGTTCTTTTCATAGTGGTATAACGTAATCCTAAGAAAATATCTGCCCAGTCTGTGAGGCTTATTTTATCTTGTACCGTAATTCCATATGACTCTGTTCTAGATCCTGAATCTCTTGCAGGGTTTCGTGTAATGTTAACTCCGTTAGGAAGTGTATTATCTATAGGCTGTAACACATCTATAATATCTGCGTATTTATTGTTAGAAGCATATTGTGTAGCATAGGCTATATTATCAAATTCAGAAGTTCTAAAGTCTGCACCAATTTGAAAAGTATGTTTTAAAAAGCCTGTTTCTATATCTTTTCCTACCAAATCTAATTGTAATACACTATTATTATCTTTTCTTCCAGAAGCATAATACTCTCTATAACGTTGGTTGTCTGGTAAAACAGGTAAACCATTTCTAGGGTCTCCTTGAAAAGCGTAAGAAGTTTCAGTATCTATATCTAAATCAGAAACAAAATATCCTGCTTTTATGCTTATTTTATCAGTTAGTTTTCTATCTGCTCTAATGGCATAGGTTAGGTTTTTGGTAGTAACATTATCAGAATCATATCCCATAAAGTTATTGTTAGGTAATTTATAAATGTTGTTTACATCATAAGTTCCTAAGTTAAGAGTTCCTTGATCAGGAGTTCTACTATCATGCATGTAATCCATTTCTAATGTAATGGTAGTTTTCTCATCTGGTCTCCAAGCGTATGATGGGTTCACATAAAAACGTTCAGAACCAACATGGTCTCTAAAACTGTCTGCTTTGTCATAAGAACCAGCAATTCTAAAGGCATGTTTTTTATTGGTATCAATAGATCCATAAACGTCAAAAGTAGGACGTAATTTCCCGAAACTACCTGCTCTAAAAGTAACTTCTCCACCTGTGTAAAATTTAGGAGTTTTAGTCACTACATTAATAACACCACCAGCAGAACCTAAATCACCACCTAAACCTTGGCTAATAGCAGATATTCCTTTCAATACTTGAATGTTGTCAACACCAGCCATATCGGTAATAATTCCAGTTCCTCTAAAATCTGAGTTTATACGAACTCCATTTTTTAATAAAGGAATTCCTCTAAAACCTCTTAAAGACATACTTTCTTTGGTGTTTCCGTAGGTGGCAAAGGTATATACACCGGCTACGTTTTTGGTAACATCGCTTAGAGTTAAAGCGTTTTGTTGATCGATAAGTTTATGTGATAAGACTGAAATACTTTGTAATTGCTCATTAGGAGCTAAAGGTAGTCTAGTAAGTGTTTCTAGTTTTTCAGCTCTTTTATCTCTTGCTCCAAAAAGTTCAACTTCATCAAGTTGAGTGTCTGATTTTAAAATAAAAACTAAATTTTTAATGTCTCCTTTTACCACTATTTTTTGTGATGATTGATTGAATCCTACAGCGCTTACAATAAGCTTATGATTAGAGTTTGGAACATTTGTTATAGTAAAACGACCATTTTCATTGGTTTCGGCTCCTAATTTAGTTCCTTTAATAAATACATTCGCATAAGGAATAGTTTCATTGTTTTCTGATTTTACAACTCCTTGTAGGGTTGCTTGACTATACATTGTTTGAATACAACTACATAAAAGTAGTACGGTTGCAATAATTCTCATTTTTTTTCCTCTTTGAGAGATTTGTTTTAAAATATTTAATTTTTCGTTTGGGTATAACTATAAAATGCTTTGAAACGCTTTTATTTTTTTACAAAAGATTCTATTGTTTCATTTATTTGTTGTTCTTCAGATACTTTTTCGGAGAATAAATGCTTGTATAAAGGTTTGTTGTTTACTTTAGTTTCTAAAGAGAGGTTAGTGTTTCTTCCATAAACTTCATCCCATTTAGATCTAACTTTTTGCCATTTCACACTGTTTTTTTTCCACCAGTCTTGAGCAGCTTTACATTTATTATCATCTACTTTTACGTAGGTGTTGTACCCTTTTTCATGAGCTATAACAATATCTTTTTTACCTTCTTCTCTTATGATTTTTTTGTTATCTTGATCGTGTAACCAACCATAGTTTGTGATTTCATGACGGTTACCTCTTTCAGTTACATTATAATCGCTTCTTTTGGTATATTCTCTTCTTGGTAAGGGTGCATCTGTAGTATTTTCCCAGTAACTTTTTCCGTCTACATGTACCCAAGTACCAGAGCCTTCGTATCGTGGACTATCGTCTACTTGATATACTTTTTGTGTCCACTGTTTTTTTACTTCTGATTTTGGTTTGTTTTTATAAAGCCAATTGTTATTTCCATTGAACATGTAAAAATCAGTGTTTTCGTACAACCAATCTTGTCTCCAATGTTTTACAATATGAGGATTTGCTGGATTTCCTACCTGTAGTAAGTGTTGAATTGAAATTTTATCATTTTCGTCAACAATTAAACCTGCCCACTCTAAAGCTTTATCTGTTTTTGTTTTGGAAGGTTTGTATAGAGAGTCTTTACTAAAGTTAAATGTTTCAGCAAAGTTGAAAGTAACTTCATAACAACCACACATTTTTTTTATAGCTGCTCTATCTTTTTTCTTCTTGTTTTGAGCGTTAATTGTAAGTGCAGATAGTATTAATAAACCACCTAAAAATATTTTTTTCATCGTGAGTTTTGTTTGAATTTATTTTTTGACAAAAATATAACTTTTATTTAGATTGGTTAAAAATAAAGAATATATTTGCAGAAAATTATTAAGAATGTTTCTAAATAACAAAGTGGTTTTTTTATTGATGCTTTTAGCATGTCAAGTCTTTTCTCAAGAAAAAGAAGAGGTAAGACGTGATAGTACTCATTATAATAAATTGGAAGAGGTTGTTGTAACAGGGCAGTATAATCCTAAATCGATAAAAAAATCGGTATATAATGTAACTATCATAGATAAAAAACAAATAGAAAGTCAAGCAGCTAATAATTTAGCGGATGTATTAAACTTTAAACTAAACTTAACAGTTATACCAAATTCTCAGTCAGGTAAATCAACTATTTCAATGTTTGGTTTAGATTCTCAATACTTTAATATTTTGATAGATAACGTTCCGTTAGTTAGTGATAACGGAATTGGAAATAACATTGATTTAACTCAAATAAATTTAGATGATGTTGAGCGTATAGAATTGGTTGAAGGAGCGATGGGAGTTGAGTACGGAGCTAATTCGGTATCGGGAGTAATTAATATTATAACAAAAAAATCATCTCAAAATAAATGGAACATTCAAGCAGCAATACAAGAAGAAACTGTAAGTAATGAGTATGCTTTATTTAATGAGGGTAAACATATACAGAGTGTTAATGTGGCTCATAATTTTTCTGAAAACTGGTTTGGTAGAGTGAGTTTTAATAGAACAGATTTTACAGGTTTTTTAGATGATAGAAAAGGAAGAGATTATTATAAGAATGATTTACTAAGGGGGTATAGTTGGTTGCCGAAAGAGCAGATAAATGCCACTGGTTTTTTGAATTATAAAAAAGATCAACTTAATTTGAGTTATAAATTTAATTATTACAATGATAATGTAAACTTTTACAATCCAAAAGTTGATGACAATATTGATGTAGACTCACAAACTAGCAATCCGTTTGCGTTAGATCGTGTTTTCAAAACAGAGAGATTTGTAAATAATATTAATTTGAATGGGGTTTTAGCATCGGGGAGCCCTTATTCCTTCTCAGCTTCTTATCAAACACAAAAACGACGTTTAAATAAGTTTACTTATTTTATTTTATCTGGAAATAAAACAAATGAGGAAGATAAAGTATATCAATCAAGCAATGTTTTCTTTTCAAAAGGTACTATTTCAAACTTTATAAAAAGTAATCGTCATAATTTTCAGTTAGGTTATGAAGCTCGTTATATAGAAGGATTCGATACGCAGGCCTCTGGTGAGGTTACTCAACAAGATAAAACACGTACTCAGGGTAACTATGCTTTATTTGGTTCTTCTGAAGTAAAATTTTCAGATGCCTTAATGGTTCGTCCTGGCTTAAGGTATGAATACAATTCTTTATTTCATTCTAAATTACAAAGCTCCTTAAGTGCTCGTTATTTATTTAAAAATGGATTTGAACTTAGAGGTAATATAGGTACTTCGTATAGAACTCCAAGTTTTCAAGAACTATATTATTATTTTGTTGACTCTAATCATGACGTAAGAGGAAATGAAAATTTAAATCCAGAAAGTGGATATTCTGCTTCCATTAATTTAAAGAAAAGAAGTTGGTTTGACGATTCTAATATAGCATTGTTAAATAGTTTAAAAATAGACTATTTAAATCTGGAAGATAAAATAGATTTAGCAATTGTTAATTCGTCACCTCTACAATATCAATACATAAACGTTGATGCTTATAAACTATGGGGGGTCTCTTCAAGAAATACAATAAAAGCAAATAACTGGTCTTTTAATTTAGGAGCTAATTTACAAGGAATAGCTCAGGTAGCTAACAATGAAATAAATGCACAAAATGACTTTTTGTATTCCTTTCAATTAACTACGAGTGCTAGCTATAAAATAAAAAAATGGGATACAATAATAACTTTATTATTAAAGCATAACGGAGAACAACAAAATTATATAGCTTCAGGTACAGATGAAAATAAAAACTCAACTTTCACAAAAACAACTACGCAAGCTTATAATTGGTTGGATGCTTCTGTGCAAAAATCATTTTTAAACAAAAAACTACAAGCTACAATAGGAGCCAGAAATTTATTTGATGTTACCAGTGTTAATGTAAGTAACGCAGCTACAACAGGCGCACATTCAACAAACAATAATTCTCTATTGTTAGGCTATGGTCGTTCATACTATTTAAAACTATTATATAATATTAAATTTTAAAATTAATAACAATGAAAAACAAATTTTTCACACTCATATTATTAACAACTATGTACTCTTTCATTAGTTGTGGAAGTGATAATGATTTACCATCTGAACCAATAAAAGTGGTAATAGAAGGAGCAGAAGTAAGTCCAGGAGTAGGTGGGCCTAATCAACCAAATCAAGTATATATTGACTTAAGTACGAATACAACAACAGAGATAAAGAGAGACTCTTGGGATTTAGGATTTTATTCTGGAAGTGAGTTTAGAGTTGTTATTAATGGTTCAATATCTATGGCGGCTGCTAAATTATCTACAACAGATATAGATGCTGTTAGCTCTTCAACCCAAGAAGTAAAAGATTTACAGCCTTTAGTAAGAACGAATACATATACTGATGAAAGTGCTCCTTTTGTTGATCATCCTAGTGGAGATATAACAAAAACGGCAATTGCTGAAATTGAAGTAACAGAGGCTAATAATAAAGTATATTTAGTAAACCTTGGTTATGAAGTAGCAACAGATAAACCAGCTACAGGTAGCTACTCTGCAAATGGAGATGAAAGAGGTTGGAAAAAAATTAGAGTTTTAAAAGAAGGAGATGCTTATGTTTTACAGTATGCAGATTTAGATGCTACTACGCATAAAGAAATTGTAATAACAAAAACAGAAGGGTATCACTTTACATTCTTTAGCTTTAATACAGAAGCTAAAGTTAATGTTGAGCCAATGAAAGAAAACTGGGACTTAAACTTTACAATTTTTACAAACTTATTACCTGGATATGGTCCGTATGTATTTCCAGATTTTGTAGTAAATAATATAAAATCAAATGTTAAAGGATATATGATAGATACAGAAGAAGAAAGTTATACATATAATGATTTTACCTTAACAGATGTAAAAGTAGAAAATTTTGGTAATACTCAAACAGCTATCGGTAGTAGTTGGAGGGCAGGAGGAGGTCCTAGTTCTTTACCTTCTCGTAAAGACAATGTTTTTTATGTAATAGAAGATACTGATGGAAATTTATATAAGTTAAAGTTTTTAGCATTAACAAATGATGCAGGAGAAAGAGGTTATCCTGAGTTTGTATATAGCTTATTAAAGTAAAGATTTATTTATTAAATTTTGTTAATTTTTGTTGTGAAAGGCTATCTAACCGAAAGGTTGGGTGGCTTTTCTAGTTAAAAAGGTTTAGTTAATGAGTTTTTCAGCCAAATACTTAGAGGTGTATGATTCTTTATTTTTAGCTAATTCTTCAGGGGTGCCTGCAAAGATTAAGTTTCCACCTTTTTTTCCACCCTCTAAACCAAGATCAATAATATAATCAGCGCATTTAATCAATTCAATATTGTGTTCAATAACAATAATTGAGTGTCCTCGCTCAATTAGCGCATTAAAAGAAGCTAATAATTTTTTAATATCATGAAAGTGTAATCCAGTAGTTGGTTCATCAAAAATAAACAAAGCTTTGTCTTTGGTATTTCCTTTTACTAAAAACGAAGCTAGTTTTATACGCTGTGCTTCACCACCAGAAAGGGTAGAAGATGACTGGCCTAATTGTACATAACCTAATCCAACATCTTGTAAAGGTTTTAATTTTTTAGCTATTTTGGTTTGTTTGTGTTCTGTAAAAAAAGCAACGGCATCATCAATAGTCATGTTTAAAATATCATCAATCGATTTTCCTTCAAAAGTTACTTCTAAAACTTCTTTTTTAAAGCGTTTACCACCACAAGTTTCACATTCTAAATGTACATCAGCCATAAACTGCATTTCAATAGTAACTTCTCCTTCACCTTTACAAACTTCACATCGACCACCATCTACATTAAAAGAAAAATGTTTAGGTTGGTAATTTCTTATTTTAGATAGTTTTTGAGACGAAAGTAGCTTGCGAATATCATCATACGCTTTTATATACGTTACAGGGTTAGAGCGTGAAGAACGGCCAATAGGATTTTGATCGATAAACTCTACATGTTTTAACAAATCAAAACTCCCAGTGACATCCGTGTGTTGTCCTAATTTTTCACCATATCCAACCAGTTTCTTCTGCATAGCAGGATATAGGATTTTTTTAACTAAGGTACTTTTACCACTACCAGAAACTCCAGTAATAACGGTTAAGTTGTTAAGCGGAAAAGAAACATCAATGTTCTTTAAGTTATTTTCACGAGCCCCAATAATATCAATAGAATTTTTTGATGTTCTTCTACTTGTAGAAATCTCAATTTTTAACTCTTCTGATAAATATTTAGCTGTAAGCGATTCGGATTGTAGAATATCTTTAAAAGTTCCTTCGGCAACAACATTTCCACCATAAGTCCCTGCTTCTGGGCCAATATCAATAATATAATCGGCCTCTTTCATAATGTCTTCATCATGCTCAACTACAATTACGGTGTTACCTAAATCACGTAGGTTTTTTAACACGCCAATGAGCCTTTCCGTGTCCTTTGGGTGTAATCCAATACTTGGTTCATCTAAAATATACATAGAGCCTACTAATGAACTTCCTAGCGAAGTAGCTAAATTAATTCGTTGACTTTCTCCACCAGATAACGTATTAGATGTTCTGTTTAATGTTAGATAGCTTAAACCAACATTTGTTAAAAACTGGAGACGGTTGTTAATTTCGGTAAGTAAACGTTTACCAATTTTTTCTTCGTATTTGTTTAATTCAATATTATTGAAGAATACCGCTAATTCATCTAGAGGTAGGGTTACTAATTCATCAATAGTTTTACCGTATACCTGAACGTAGTTGGCTTCTTTGCGTAAACGTTTTCCGTTACATTCAGTACATTTTGTTTTTCCGCGGTAACGAGAAAGCATTACACGGTTTTGAATTTTGTAACTTTTCTCTTCTAATTTTTTGAATAAATGATTAATCCCTTTAAATTTTTTTGTTCCATTCCAAACCAAGTCTTTTTGTTCATCAGTAAGTTCAAACCATGGTTTATGAATAGAAATCCCGAATGCTGAAGCATTTAGAATTAAATCATTTTTATATTTTTTGTAACTATCTGTTTTAAAAGGGAAAATAGCATCTTCGTAGATAGATAATCCTGTGTTAGGAATTACTAAATCTTCATCAATACCAATTACATCTCCGTAACCTTCACAGGTTGGACAAGCTCCGTATGGGTTATTAAAACTAAATAAATGAGTGTTAGGCTCTAAGAATGAAATTCCGTCTAATTCAAATTTATTACTGAATTCAACAGTACTATTATCTGATAGGTTTTCGATATAGCAAATACCTTTTCCCTCAAAAAAAGCCGTTTGTACAGCATCTCCCAAACGGTTGTAAAAGTCTTCTTCGTCTTTTACAACAATTCTATCAACAACTAATTGTAATTCATTTCCCTTAAAATCTTTTACAGGAAACTCATCAATTCTGTATACGGTATCTTGATATTTTAAACGAGCATATCCTTGCTGTGTTAGTACTTGTAAAACAGTTTTTATATCTCTGTCTTTATTAATATGTATAGGAGCAAGTAATAATAACTTTGAACGTTCCTCAAAATTTTTTACATGATTGATAACATCAGAAACTGTATGTTTTTTTACTTCATTACCCGAAATAGGAGAGAAGGTTTTACCAATACGAGCAAATAATAATTTAATATAATCGTATATCTCTGTAGATGTACCAACTGTTGAACGTGGATTAGTAGCGTTAACTTTTTGCTCAATAGCAATGGCAGGAGCAATTCCTTTAATGTAATCAACTTTTGGTTTGTGTAGTTTTCCTAAAAACTGACGAGCATACGAACTTAAACTTTCTACATAACGGCGTTGTCCTTCAGCATACAAAGTATCAAAAGCTAGAGAAGATTTACCTGAACCAGAAAGTCCAGTAATAACTACTAATTTATTACGAGGAATAACTACATCAATGTTTTTCAAATTGTGCAGTTTAGCTCCTTTTATTATAATATTTTCTTTTGGATTAACAGTTGAAATATCAGTCTTCATATACTCGAAAAAATAAACTATAAAAGTACGGTTTTCTATTAACTCTACATTATAACCTCAATGTAAATATCAAGGACTTTTCTTTTACAAAACTTAGATTAAATATATAATGTTTAGAAAATAAGGTATCTATTTGTTGTTTTTTCGAAAATAGTAAAAAAATCCCCTTCATTAAGAAGGGGAGAAGTAGATTTATATTATTGTTTTTCTTGTTCTGAAATGATTATAAGGATCTTTCGAGTATTGTTCTTTAATCCTAATAAGTTCATTGTAGTTTTGGGCAAAATATGTTTTAGTAGGAATAGAACTATCCTTAAAGCTTATAAATGCGCCAGAGGTATTTGGGATATCAAAATCTCTACATACTTCAATCCAATCTAGCGCTCTATTGGTGTAATCATATAAAGTATTGTCTTGGAAGTTTTTTATTTTTTCTTCAATATACTTTTTAATTGCTGGATCCATATTTGCATCTAAAGCTTCCCACCAACATTGGTATTGTATGGTATATTGTTTGTCATTGTAAGGAAAAGCACTATTGGTCTCAGGGTGTTTTTTGTAAAATTCACCTGTAATAGCTCCTAAGGTAATATAAGATGTAATAGTATTTTTTCTGTTATGCTCATTTAATAGAGGAGAGCACAAGCTTTCAATTAGTTTTTGATGCCCTTCTTCTCCTAAACCTTTTTTATCAACAAGTCTTGAAGTTATTTTATGTGGTGCAGGTAGATCTAGATCTGGTTGTAGCGGTGTCCCCATTAATAACTCAGGAGGGAGCATGGATAATTTAATTTCATTAAAAGACTCCCTGTCCCATGAACTCATTAGGTGTTCACCGTAGTTGCTTTTATGTTCAAAATCTGCACCTGTGGCAGGTTCAATAGTTAACATATTATCTGTAACAGCAAGTACACCTTTAAAGTTATCTTTTATAAACTCCCTTAAGCTTATTTCATCTCCTTCCCAATACCCATTAAATTGGCAATTAAGATAGATAGTTTTATAAGGAATAGGTGTGTTTTCATCCCACGACCTTGCACTCACTTTTAAGTTGGTTCCAATAAGTTGAGGTGAGTTGTTAGGTTGAATAATTTCCTCCCATTTTTTTAGCACTTCAATAGTAGGAATATTTTCTTCAACTTTATCTGGATTTAAATCGGAATACGGATTCCAAACGACGTTGAAGCGATGTAATATTTTAGGTAGTTCAAAAGTTTTAATTCTAAGTTCGGTTACAATTCCGTAACTCATGCCTCCACCACCTCTTAATGCCCAAAGTAAATCAGGAATCTCACCATTTTTTTCATTGAGTTCTGCAAACTCTCCGTTTCCTAACAAAATGGTAGCGCCGACTAAACGTTCACAGCACATGCCATATTTACGAGTCCATGGTCCCCAGCCACCACCCATGGTGAAGCCAGCAATACCCACAGTAGCACAAGTACCGTGGGGAATCATAACGTCTTGGTCAGCGAGTCTTGAAGTTAGGTCTTTAAAACGAATACCTGGACGAATATGTGCGATTTTTTCTCCGTCAATATTTTTAATATAAACTTTTTCATTATCATGTTCGGGATAGTTCATTTTAGAAACATCTATTAACACAATATTAGTTCCAGTACATTCGCCTTCGTGATCATGACCTCCAGCTCTGACTTTGAAAGGGAGCTTGTTGTTCTTTGCAGCTTTGAATGTATTTTGTACGTCTTCAGGGCTTTCGCAATAAACAATTACAAAGGGGTTGAATTGCAATCTTCTATTGAAAATATGACTATTTTTATAATGTTCGTAAACATTATCTAGACTCCCCCAATTTGTAGATATTGTTACATTTGAAGGTAACGACTTTTGGATTTCTTTTAAAAAGTTGTCAATGTTTTCTCTAAGTAGCGTATTAATTTCTTCTTGAATGTCAGTTTTCATAGATATTGTAGTTTAAGGATTAAAACTCAAAAATAATTAGCACCTATGTGTATTTAAGAAAGAGTTCTTTAAATGATTAAATATTTAATTTAAGTAATTGAAAAAGGGTATAAGCAGAAAGTGAGTTTGTTTGAATAAGGAAGAGCTTCTACCAAAAATAAATTCAATTAAATGTTTTTACTGTTACAAAAACAGTTGTAAAAATTACAACTGTTTAATATAAAGTTTTAAAAGAGTTTATTTATCCGCTAGTACAGCTGTCATAGCAAATGGATCAACAGTTTTTGTGAAATTTTCGTTTTGATATCCGTATAGTTCATGGTTTATAAATTCATGTTCATCGTTTTCAGAAACCACAATAAGTTTAGAAACAGCACTAGGGAAATCATTCATCTTATTCAAATCCATATAAATTTCTCCCATGGTTCTAGCATTACAAAAATAGTAGGTAAGGTTGTTGTGAGAAGCAACGCTTGTCCATAAAGTTTGTGCGATGTTTGGATATTTTTCTAAAGTTGATTTGAAATTAACAGGTACAGAAGCATTCATAACAACTGATTTTGATTGAGTTAAAGAATCAGAATTACTAGTAGTGTCATATAAATGATTTAGATAATAAGAAGCTCTGGCAAATCTATCAGAAGGAAAGGGACCGCCTGGTAAAGTATTACTAGGAAAGTTATTTTTATCATTCCACTGCCAACGCCAAAATTGATTTAGTTCAATTTGTTTGGCATAAGAAGGTTCGTTAGTCATTACTCTAAATTCAGGATCTTCATAAATGATGTAATTTCCATTATGAACTTCAATAATGGCAGATTTACCATGAAGGTCAGAAACAGCAAGATGTAAAGAAGCTTTTTTATTAGAACCAGGAACTTTTCCTCCAATTAACTGAATTTGAGTTTCAGCTTCTTTACTAAATTTTACAACCACTTCAGAAACTGAGCAACAAGTATCCAATACAAATTGTACCCACCTTAAAACATCTAAATTTTTACAAGAGCTACCATCTTCTCTATTGTAAGAAGCACCACTGTCGTATAATAGATTAGCGACGAGTCCTTGAGAGTTGATGCCATCAGATGCACCAAAAGGAGCTTTGGTACCCACCATAGTTACAATACTGCTATATTGTGCTTCCCATATTAACGAATGTTCATTTTCAATTTCTGTTCCGCATTTAAGCATTGGGTTTTGAGGAGTAACTCTAAAAGCAAAAATAGTGGTAGGCATTTGGGTAGCCCAATCCATATTTCTTGCTGTAGTTAGATAATTGTTTTCTGCACTAAAATTGTTAAATATTCTTGTACACATAGTTTTAAATTTTTCGGGGGTTAATATTGATTTTATAATTACAAAACTATAGGGAGAAAAGCTATGTATTTAAATGAAGGGCTTGACCATACTAATATTTGGTTATAAACGTAAGGTATTTGAGTATGTATAATTTGTTTTTTAAATGGGGACTCTATAGATTTTAAGACGGTATAAAATGACTTTTAATTCTATTCTTTTTAAAGGATATAACAGATGAGGATGGAAAATATAATGAATGTTTCCTTTTGGGTTAACAGTTGAAATATCAGTCTTTATATACTTAATATAATCGAAAAAGATAAGTAATAAGAAATACCAATTTCAAGTGGTTTTATTGAAAAAACGATAGTGTTTTTCTCTTTTTTTATAGTTTTTTTTGTATTTATTAATAAAAAATTTAATATTTGTAACTCATTATTAATCAATAAATAATAGCTTATAGTAAAATAATTACTTTTATAACTTAATATCCCCTAACAAAAAGAGTACTAGTTAGTTGCTCTTTAAAAAAAGTAATTATTATGCAGCACATTGTAGATGATAGTGTATTAGTAAAGAACTATATAAATGGTAATGAATATGCCATAGAATTATTGATTAAACGCCACCAACAACGACTTTATAGCTTTATTTATAGTAAAGTACAAAATAGAGATACTACAGAAGATATTTTTCAAGACACCTTTATAAAGGTTATAAGAACGCTAAAAAAAGGAAATTATAACGAAGAAGGTAAGTTTTTACCATGGGTAATGCGTATTGCTCATAATTTAATTATTGATTTTTTTAGAAAAAACAATCGCATGCCTACGTTTAATAATACAGAAGAGTTTGATATTTTTTCGGTATTAAGTGATGGAACTTTGAATGCAGAAGGAAAAATAATAAAAGAACAAATATTAAATGATGTTAAAGAATTAGTTGAAGAGTTGCCCGAAGAACAAAAAGAGGTTTTAAAAATGCGTATTTATAACGATATGAGTTTCAATGAAATATCAGAGAATACTGGCGTTAGTATAAATACAGCACTTGGTAGGATGCGTTATGCTTTAATTAATTTGAGAAAAATAATTGAAAAAAATAAAATTATCTTAGTTAGTTAAACAATATTTAAAAAAAAGCATCGTTAAATCATTGATAATAAGTATTAATAAGGGAATATATGATGCAAGTTTACTCTAAGAAGTCTCCTGACTTTAAAATGGAACCTAAACAAGAAACAGTTCAATATTTGATTAATTTTTCCAAATCGTTAACAGTAGTTAAAACAAAATCAAACTATCTCATTGAATTGAATTTGAATTAAGAGTGGGAAAAGCTTCAACAAGGTTGGGGCTTTTTTTATGCTTTCTTTTTATTATAATCGTCTATTACCGATTTTCTTCCAACTGTCCTAGTGATAATATCATTTTCTAGCTTCCAACCTCGAGCAGGAGAATATTCACGTCCATAATAAATAATTTGTAAGTGTAATTTATTCCATAATTCTTTAGGGAATAAACGTTTTGCATCTTTTTCAGTTTGTGCAACACTTTTTCCGTTAGATAAATTCCAACGATACATTAATCTATGAATATGGGTATCTACAGGAAAAGCAGGAATATCAAAAGCTTGCGACATTACCACACTAGCAGTTTTGTGTCCTACTGCAGGTAATTCTTCTAAAGCATCCATATCAACAGGAACTTCACCATTATGTTTTTCAATTAAAATTTTCGATAAACCGTGAATTCCTTTTGATTTCATAGGAGACAAGCCAACTGGTTTGATAATCTCTCTAATTTCATCAACAGTAAGCTTTACCATGTCGTACGGATTATCAGCTCTTTCAAATAATAAAGGAGTAATGGTGTTTACACGTGCATCGGTGCTTTGAGCAGACATCAATACAGCAATCAACAAGGTGTATGGGTCTTTATGGTCTAAAGGGATGGGAGTTTCAGGATATAATTCTTTTAAAGTATCTATAACAAACTGGACTTTTTCTGCTTTCGTCATTGCTTTATAAAATTTGAAAAAATCAAAGGTACAAAGAAGCTTCGTATGTTTTATGGATAATCAAAATCAACTTTGTAACTTTGACATAATAACTTTGAAAGAATATAATATGACAACACTAAAAATAGGAGATAAGGCACCAAATTTTGAATCAGTAGACGAAAAAGGAAATACTGTAAAGCTTTCTGATTATACAGGGAAAAAACTAGTATTGTTCTTTTATCCGAAAGCAAGCACACCTGGTTGTACAGCTGAAGCTTGTGACTTACGTGATAATTACAAAACGTTTTTAGCAAAAGGCTATGATGTTTTAGGGGTGAGTGCAGACTCAGCAAGACGTCAGCAAAACTTTATCAATAAAAATGAATTACCTTTTCCTTTATTAGCAGACGAAAGTAAAGATGTAATCAACGCTTTTGGTGTTTGGGGACCTAAAAAGTTTATGGGAAGAGAATATGATGGAATTCACCGTACTACTTTTGTAATTGATGAGAAAGGAGTAATTGAAGATGTAATTACGAAAGTAAAAACAAAGGAACACGCAAATCAGATATTAAAATAATAGTATATCTATTTAATAAAAAATAAAAGTCGAGTATTTACTCGACTTTTATTTTTTGTGGACTTACCCTAAATTCTTCTGTAGGTTTTATTACTTCTGTAGCGGAGGCAAGTTCTTTTTGTAATTCTCTGCTTGTTTTAGTGCTACCATCATGACTCCATCCTGGAGGCATAAACACGTATTTTAGTCGTGTTGTAAAAGGTAAATTCTTTTTTCGTTTAAAGAAGTCGTTAAAAATTTCTTTCCATTCATGGAAGATAATGTTAATAGGTCCCTTGTCTTCTAATGGTTTGGTTAAACCATAACGTAATTTTTCATATTCAGTTTCATCCTCTTCAGCTTGAAAAGTTCCAAAAATACGATCCCAAATAATTAAGACCATTCCCATATTTTTATCAAGGTATTTGGTATTTGAAGCATGATGCACTCTGTGATGAGAAGGAGTTACAAAAATATATCCCCACCAACCTAATTTACTTTTAATAAAGTTAGTATGACATAAGGTTCCGTAGTTTTGATTCATGGCATATGCAAACATAATATGCAACGGCATAACACCTAGAAAAGCTAACGGTAAAAAGAACATATACCTAAACAAAGGCTGTAAAACTGGAGATCTAAAACCAGTTGAAATGTTGTAAAATTCAGAGTTGTGATGTGTTACGTGTACAGCCCAGAAAAATCGTGAATGATGATCTACATAATGGTGTATGTAGTACAAAAAGTCTTGACCAATAAAAGCTAATAACCAATATGCCCATGACATGTTACCTTCCCAGTCGATAATTCTGTATTGATAACAAAATCCCATAATGGCAAAAGAAACAACCTTCATTAGTAAATCTAAGCTAAAGTTAACTAAAGCAAAGTAAACATTAGTAGCTGTGTCTTTAAAATCGTAGTTTTTAGCTTTAGCTCTATAACTAAAGTACATTTCAATTAAAATTACTGAAATGAAGAAAGGAGCACTCCAGTAGTATAATATATCTTGATTGAATATGTTGCTCATGCTATTTTTTTAGATTGCAAAAATATTTAATTTTAATCAATTTAACTGTTAAAATTTATAGTCTTTCCACGATCCAGTTTTTAAAACTATAGAAGTTTTGAGGAGCTACTCCGTGACCTACGGGGTATTCTGAATATTCATTTTTTAACTTTAAGTCTTTCAGTATAATAGGAGCTTTACGTGCCCAATCTATAGGAAGGACTTGATCTACAGTTCCGTGAGAAATATAATAATCTGTTGTAATAGAGTTGTCTATTTCAGTAGGTAATAACTCTTCGTTAATATAACCGCTTAAAGCAACTACATGTTGTACTTTGTTAGGGTATTTAAAACTTAGCGCATAACTTAAAATAGCTCCTTGGCTAAATCCTAATAAAAATGTTTTATCAGGGTTGGTATTGTATTTCTGTTTGATTTCGTCTATAAAAGAAGCAATCTTATCAACTGATTCAGCTGCTTGTTTTAAATCAGAAAATTTACCGTTAACTGAATCAAAATTTATAGCATACCAAGCATAACCACCATAACCCATATCATGAGGAGCTCTGGCACTTATAATTAATAAATCGTCTGGTAATTCTTCTGCAAATGAAAATAAATCTTGTTCGTTGCTACCATATCCGTGTAATAAAATTAATAAAGGAGGGTTAGCGTTAGAGGTTTTAGGCTCTCTTACAATATGTTGTAAACTCATGTATTAAATTCCTTTAAATAGGTTTTGAAATTGCTCTCCAACAACTGGTACAAGCTTTTTTTCTCCTTTTAAAACTGCTAAAAGGCTAATTAACCAAAGTACAAATAATAGTACTCCTACAGCCCAACCTATTGTATTTCCTAAATATTTATAAACAATCCACATATTCACCATATACAATATATTTAGCCCTAGCATTTGCCTAATGTAAAAACTAGCAAAAGCATTTTTTTTGTTCATGTTTAAAACGAAAGCTATGATAAGTCCTATAATTGTGAAGTGGCTAATAATTGCTTCAGTTTTTCCTTCGTTTACTGTTAGATTTTCCATGATTCTATGAGTTTAAAATTAGTTGACTATTATTGTAAATACCATAAACTTTTCCTTCTAGTTTTTTCCCTAGAAAGATACTGTTTTTTGAGGTAGAAACAATGTTTTGCTCTGAGAAAGTATATGCTCCATCAGGGGTAAAAACAGACAAACTAGCTTTTTCATCTTCTTTTATGGAAGCTAATTCAACATTAAAACGTTTTCTAGGATTGTTAGATAAACAGTTGATGATAGTTTCTAAATCTAATACAGTATTTAGCGCTCCAAAAGCACTTTCTAAACCAATAGTACCGTCTTTTGCAGTAGAAAACTCTACTTTTTTATGTTCAATGTCTATAGGATTATGGTCTGATGTAATTATATCAATAATTCCTTCTTTTAAACCTTGTATTAGAGCTTTTTTATCTTCTTCTGTACGTAGGGGAGGATTTACTTTTTTATTAGCTTCAAAGCCATGTAGTTCATCATCTGTCAAAACTAAATTATGTACAGCAACACTACACGTTACATCTAAGCCTTTTTCTTTTGCTTCTTTTATAAGTTGAACAGACTTAGCAGTTGAGATAGTAGGAATGTGTAATTTACCTCCTGTATATTCTAACAAAAATAAATCGCGAGAAATTTGAATTTCTTCTGCAAGTGCAGGAATTCCTTTCAATCCTAAAAGCGTACTATTTTTACCTTCGTTAGCAACACCTTCACCAGCAATTAAATTGTTTTTAGGAAAGCTTAGTACCAATCCGTCAAAATTTTGAGCATATAACAATGCTATCTTTAACAAATTATCATTGCTAACGGGTTTGTTATAATCACCAAAAGCAATAGCACCTGATTGTTGCATGTCGTACATTTCAGACATTTCAACACCTTTACTTTGCTGTGTTAAGGCTCCAATAGGATGAATGCTAGTTGCAGCTCCGTTTACTTTATTAATTAAAAACTCTATGGCTGATTTATTATCAACTATAGGGTGAGTGTTTGGATTGATAGCTACATGAGTAAATCCACTTTTAGCCGCTACTTGTACACCATGTTGCAAGGTTTCTCGCTCTTCATAACCCGGTTCTCCAAAAGAAACACTCGTATCAAACCAACCTGGAGATACATGAAGGTTATCAAGCTCTACAACTTGATAATTTTCTTCACTAGCAATGTTGTTGTCAATTTTGGTAATAATACCGTCGGTAATTAAAATATCTTTAGTTTGTTGGTGGTAAGGACTAGAAGCATCTATTATTGTTGCCGATTTAAGCAGCGTTGTCATGGTTTAAAGAATTTTAAAATCAAAATTTCTAAAAGCAAAGATACAATAGCTAAGCCCAAAAACCATTTCCAAAGCCATTGAATTTTGTTTTCATCATTAATATTTTCCAAGGTGTTTTTAACTGAAGTAGATATAGTCATATCATTAGCTTCAGAAAATGTTAAAAAATCTAAGGCACTTTCACTTTTGTTATAATTAAAAGCAACATTTCTAAGCACATTATTTCCTTGTTGTATTTGATAAAAGCCGGCAACTAAAGGTTGATCTTTGGTTGTGATACGCGTTTTGTTTTGAAAAGTTTGTTGCAAAGGAATAAAAGAACCTTTATTAGTAACAATATTTAAAACTTCATCTTTCCCTAGCTGTTTATCAATATCAATAGTATTTTGTTTGTCTATGGTATAATACAATTCAGAAAGTTGTAAACTCTGTTTTCCTATGTTATAAAAAACAGGAACAATTAAAGGAGAGTTTGTAAAATTACTATTGTCTTTATTTAGAGGAGCTGCTACCCAATACATAGAAGCATTTGGTAAATTAATCTGTTTAATAAACCCTTGTTTGTTTTCAAAAGAAACAATGTTACTAGCATTCTTAAATTCAGAATTAAAAGAAGTTTTTACAAACGGATATTGGAAGTTAGCTACCTTCTTTTCGAAAACATTTTTTAAAAGAGGATGATTATAATTAATCGAAGTAACCTTTAAACTATCATTCTTTTTAGAAAGTAATCTTCCTGTATTTAGCTTCCCGAAAAAGTTGTTATAAGAAGAAAGTACTGACTCTTTATTGGGAATTATAACAAGATTTCCACCTTTTTTAGTATAATTTTCTAAACTATTCAGAAGTGTTTCATGAATACTTTCCAACTCATTTAATACAATAAGATGTTGCTTATCTATCAAATTATAGTTGGCATTTTGTAGCGTAGAAGAAGTAAAGTTAAATTCTTCTTTGGTATAAATCCGTTGTAAGAAGTTATTTGATTCTCCAATTGCTAATACATTAATTTTTTCGTTAGCATTAATGGTAAAATAAAACGAATTATCAAACCCATAAGTGTCGTTAAAATTAATAGCAATTCTACCTAAAAACATTGGAGTTTTTACAACAGAAAAAGTAACTTCCGTAGTCTTGTTTTCCTCAATACTAAAGGTTTGTTTATTCAATAACTTGTCATTATTGTAAATGGCAATAGGAATGTCATTTTTAGCATTTCCTTGATTTCTAACAACAATATGTACGTTGAAATTAGAACCCCCATTATCATCTACAAAAACACTATCAATAGAAATGTTGCTTTTTTGTTCAGGTACTAACTTTACAAAAGAAGTATTTTCAGGAGCGTTGTCAATTTCCTCTTTTTTAATGTTTTGAAAATCAGAAATCACAATGTTTTTGGAAGAAGAAGTTATAGACTTATGCTCACTAGTCATTTTTAAAAAAACATCAGCAAGGTCTCTACTTTTAGCAGTATTAGTTGTTTTTAACAGCTCTTCTTTTAGTTCAGAAGCTGTTTTATTAGCATAAAAATGATCGTTTGTAAGTAAAGAATACTTAGTTTTTTCTGTTGAGTTTTCAATAATTTCTTGAGTAGCAATTTGCAGTAAATTACCTTTTTCTCCAACAGCGCTAGTACTTAAAGAATTATCAAGATACATAAAGAAATGTTGTTCTTCATTTGCTTTGTGGTTACTAAAATATGGCTGAGCAAAAGCAAAAATAAGGGCAGTGAGTAGCAGTAAACGAGTAGCTAAAATCAGCCATTTTTTTATACGAGAACTTTTACGTGTTTGTAACACTAACTTTTGTAAAAAAGCTACATTGGTAAACGGAACTTTTACAAATCGCTGTAGTTGGAACAAGTGTACCAAAATAGGAATGAGTAAAAAAGCTAAGAAATATAAAATCTCAGGATGTTTAAACTGCATAATTGTAATTTACTAACTGTAAAAATACCTAAATAGATGGTTTAAAAAAGAATGTAGTTAAAAATCTGTTAGAAGTGTGGTAAGTTTTCGACAAAGGATTAAATTTTCCTATTTTTGAACTATGACTACAAAAGAGAGTGAGTGTAACATTCCGGGAGAAATTAACTATAAAGAACACTGGAATGCAGCCTATGTAAAAAATCCAACTGAAAAACTAGGGTGGTTCGAAGAAAGTTCGAAAGAAACTATTAAATTATTAAAGGAATCTAACGTACCAAAAGACGCTAAAATCTTAAACGTTGGTGTTGGTTCGTCTATGTTAATTGATGAGCTAGTAGCCGATGGGTATTTAGGCTTAATAGCAAATGATTTATCTGAAAATGCACTAACCGATGTAAAAAATCGATTAGGAGAAAATGCATCAAAAGTTAACTTTATAGCCGATAATTTAGTGGCTCCAATCAAGTTACATGAGCTTGAAGAAGTTGATGTTTGGAACGATAGAGCGGTACTACATTTCTTTTTAAAAGAGGAAGAACAAAACGCTTATTTTAATCTACTAAAGAAGCTTGTAAAAGTAAACGGATTCGTAATTATTGCTGTTTTTGCTTTAGACGGAGCAGAAAAATGTTGTGGACTGCAATTACAACGTTACAATACGGAAATGCTACAAGAAAAATTAGGAAACGATTTTGTTTTAGTCAATAGTTTTAATCACACATTTGTAAATCCGTACGGAGGAGAACGTCCGTATGTTTACACATTATTTCAAAGAGCCAATAAGTAATGAACATAACCAATATCCCTTATAAAAACACAGGATTCTTTTCTAAAACAATGGAGGACTATTTAAAGGCTGATGAAAAGATTCAACCTTTTTATAACCGCTATCCGAGTTTACGAAACTTTGAAAAGCAACTAGAAGAAAAGAAAGAAAACCCTATTTCAAATACTCAAAGGAAAAGGTTAGTTGAAGTATTAAGAAAACAATACAAAGACATTGATTTATCTTTTGAAACACAAAAAAATATAGAAAGTTTACTAAAAGAGAATACGTTTACCATAACAACAGGGCATCAGCTGAATTTGTTTACGGGACCGTTATATTTTCTGTATAAAATTATATCAACCATAAACATGTGCGAGCATTTGTCAATGCAATTTCCTAATGAGAATTTTGTGCCTGTATATTGGATGGCAACAGAAGATCACGATTTTGAAGAAATTAACTTCTTTAACTTTAAAGGGAAAAAAGTACAGTGGAACTCTGACCAAAAAGGACCTGTAGGACGTTTTACAACCGAGGGGTTACAAGATGTATTTGAAGTATTTGCTGAACATTTAGGAGGTTCAAAAAATGCTATTCAAATAAAAGAACTTTTTGAAAAAGGATATTTACAGCACAAAACATTAGCAGGTGCAACCAGATATGTAGCCGATAAACTTTTTGGAAAATATGGTTTGGTAATTTTAGATGCTGACGAAAGAGAATTAAAAAGAGCGTTAATACCTTATGTAGAGTACGATTTGTTACACGAAACTTCTTATAATGAAGTATCGAAAACAATTACAGAACTAGAACAATCATATAAAATACAAGTAAATCCACGTGAGATAAACTTATTTTATATTACTGATAGGATTCGTGAACGTATTGTTCTTGAAAACGGAATTTACAAAGTAAATAATACAGATATTTCTTGGACAAAGGATGAAATCTTAGATCATTTACATAGTCAGCCAGAATGTTTTTCGCCAAACGTAATTATGCGTCCACTATACCAAGAGGTAATTTTACCGAACCTATGCTACATAGGTGGAGGAGGAGAGTTAGCGTATTGGTTAGAGCTAAAGGCATATTTTGATAAAGTAAATGTTCCGTTTCCTATTTTGTTATTAAGAAACTCAGCTCAAATACTTTCAGAAAAACAATTAGGTAAGTTAGAAAAACTAAACGTTTCAGAAGAAGAATTATTTTTAAAACAAGACGACTTACTAGCAAGAAAAGTGTTGGCTAACGGCGATACTAAGGTAGATTTTACCAAGCAAAAACAGTTTTTACAACAACAATTTGATGATTTACGTAAGCTAGCTAAAAAGACCGATGTTTCTTTTGTAGGAGCTGTAAATGCACAAGAAAGAAAGCAGGTTAAAGGGTTAGAAAACCTTGAAAAAAGATGGTTGCGAGCAGAAAAACGACGTCAAAAAGAAATGGTTGAAAGAATCGTAGCTTTGCAAAATGAATTATTACCTAATCAAAGTTTAGAAGAGCGACAACGTAATTTTTCAGAGTTCTATTTAGAGTATGGAGCAGATTTTATTACAATTCTAAAAGAAAATTTACACCCGTTACAACTAGAGTTTACCCTTATTACACTTTAATGAGCACAAAAAAAGGATTACATCCTAAAAATATACACAACCAAGGGTACGACTTCACGCTATTAGTAGAAAAGTATCCGAAACTTTCTGAATTTATCATTGAGAAATTTGAGAAAGACACTATTGATTTTTCTGATCCAAAAGCAGTAAAAGAGTTTAATAAGGCATTATTAGCAGCTCATTATAACATTAAACATTGGAATTTCTCTGATGAGAATTTATGTCCACCAATACCTGGAAGAGTAGATTATATTCATCATTTAGCTGATTTAGTTGCAGGTGAAGAAAACGTAACGGTGTTAGATATTGGTACAGGGGCAAGTTGTATTTATCCTTTGTTGGGAATTGTAGTATACGATTGGAATTTTGTAGCTACTGATATCGATTTAGATTCACTAGATTATGCTCAAGATATTATAGATGATAATGGTTTTACGGATAAGGTTGAGTTAAGACAACAGTTTAAAGAAGAATATATCTTAGAAGGAATTATAGAAGAGGGTGATGCATTTACGGTAACGATGTGTAATCCGCCATTTTATAAATCGGCTGAAGAGGCGAGAGGAGCTAACCGAAGAAAATCGAGAAACTTAGGGAACAATGCGGTACGTAACTTTGCAGGAAACTCTAATGAATTATGGTATATAGGTGGAGAGAAAGCTTTTTTACATACCTATTTATATGAGAGTTCTAAATTTCCAAAAGTAAGTAAATGGTTTACAAGTTTAGTGTCTAAAAAAGAAAACGTAGAAAGTTTACAAAACTCAGGTAAAAAATTAGGAGTTAAAGAATTCAAAGTAATTCCTATGCACCAAGGAAACAAGGTAACACGTATTGTGTGTTGGAGGTTTATATAGTGAGTAATTGTTTAATAAAATAGGAAACCGTTATTAGAAGTGATGAAAAAAGGAGGAATTAACGAAGTTGAGTCTCACGAGGAGAGTTCTTCTTACTTTTCAATAATCAACTTATCCCAAGTATCTTTCCATCCTTTGTTTGTAACCCTATTACGATACGTTATCAAATCAAAATTAGGAGTAGGTCGTACAACAAGGTTGAATACATCATTTAAACCATACGGAGCAATATATTCAATTTGATTATCAGAGTTTAACTGAATAGCAATCGAAGTAGCTGTTTCAGGCCAGTAAGAAATGGCTTCGAGACAATTTTTATAAGGTGAATGACCATTTCGAATGTGCATTCTAGCTTGATTTTTTACCGACCAGTTAACAGAAGAGTTAATAGCTTTGAGCTGTTCTTCAAGAGCTAATTCACGAGTCTTAGTAATGTCGCTTTTATCAAAGTAAATAACATCAACATCGTTTAAAGAAGTTCTTTTATTATTGTGTTTATAGTCCCAAATTTTGTTTCTAACAAAACCGGCACCAACCCAACAATCAGGAAGATGTAGGTTACGAACGATTTCAAGAATACGTAGCATCCAAGCGTCATTTTCAATAATGTTTATGAATTCAGGGGTAAAATCTGTTTTCATAAAAATTATTGGTATTGAGGAATATCTCTTAAAAACACATAGGTTTCATTCTCTTTATCAAGCATACAAAAAAAGTGTTGCAGTCCGTTGGTTACGATGAGGTAATCAGCATCGAGTTTTAAGTTATAACGTGCAATTTGATCAAATGTATCTTGGGTAATTTTTATATGTGGTGCTTTACATTCCACAATAATATTCGGATGACCGTCAGAAGCAAAAACCACAATATCGGTACGTTTTTTAAGGTTGTTGATAACTAATTGTTTTTCAATAGCAATCAATGAAACAGGGTAGTTCCTCTCTTGAATCAACCATTGCACAAAATGCTGGCGTACCCATTCCTCGGGAGTTAAGACCATGTATTTTTTTCTCAAATTATCAAAAATAAGCGTCTTATTTTCGTTACTTTTGAGCTTGAATGTATAGCTAGGAAGGTTGAGCTTTTGCATAGATCAAAAGTAAGAAAATTATAAGTTATTTCTTCGTTGTTTACTGTGACGAAACATTATTGTCATCTCGAACTGAAGCAACGCGGAATGTGAGAGATCTTAAACACGTGAGTTACTCCGTTGAATCAGATTTCTCAGTCGTAACCTCTTTCGAAATGACATTATAGTAATTGTCATTGCGAGTGAAAGCGAAGTAATCTGTTAGTCGAAAAAAGATAGCCACGTCGTTATCTCTTCTCGCTATGACGTTTCAGTTACCGTCATTGCGAACGATAGTGAAGCAATCTTTTTCTCGAAGAAAAGAAGCCACTCCTCGCTATAACATTTTAAATAACAACACCAAAAGAAGGCAGAAGAAAGACACATGAACGAAATTAAATCTATCATATCAGATATAAAAGGAGGTAACATCAAACCCATTTATTTTTTAATGGGCGAAGAACCGTATTACATCGATAAAATTTCAGATTACATTGAAGATAATGTGTTAGATGAATCTGAAAAAGGATTCAATCAAGTAGTTATGTACGGTCGTGATGTGTCGATAGAGGAAATTGTGTCGTCGGCAAAGCGATTTCCGATGATGGCAGAAAAGCAGGTGATTATTATTAAAGAAGCGCAGGATTTAAGCCGTACGATTGATAAAATAGAGTCGTATGCTGCCAATCCGCAACCGAGTACCGTATTGGTGTTTAACTACAAATACAAAAAGCTCGATAAACGTAAAAAGGCGTATAAAGCCATAGCAAAAAGCGGACTCATTTATGAGAGTAAAAAACTGTATGAAAATCAAGTAGCCGATTGGATTCGTCAAGTGTTAGGTGGAAAAAAGTTTAACATTGAACCGAAAGCTTCGCAAATGTTGGTAGAGTTTTTAGGAACAGACCTAAGCAAGATTAGCAACGAATTAGATAAACTAACCTCAGTATTGCCTGCGGAAACCATTATTACCGATAAGCATATTGAAGAAAATATTGGGATTTCTAAGGACTTTAACAATTTTGAGTTGCGTAAAGCAGTAGGGCAGCGAGATGTGGTGAAAGCAAACAGAATCATCAATTATTTTGCACAGAACCCAAAAAACAATCCGTTGGTAATGACCATTTCTTTACTAAATAGCTTTTTTACACAGTTATTAATGTACCACGGATTAAAAGACAAATCGAAAGCTTCGGTTGCTAAAAACTTAGGAGTAAATCCTTATTTTGTGGATGACTATGTAAACGCTGCTCGTAACTACCCGATGCGAAAAGTATCACAAATTATTGCCTTATTACGTGATGCCGATGTAAAAAGTAAAGGAGTAGGAGCCAACCAAACCCATGCTGATATTTTAAAAGAATTACTGTTTAAGATTTTGCATTAACCATTAACGTTTTTTCTTATTACTATAATAGTTTGTTTATTTAGAAGAAAACCTTGCGTGAGTAGAGTATAGTTATAAACCCTTATTGTATATAAAGTGGTCAAGTTAGACTTTTATATAAGATTAAGACTAACTACTTTTTAGCACGTTCCACTAATTCTAATTGTTCTATTTTAGCTTCTGTAGTAAATAACCCGTAATTAATAAAAGCTTTTTTCTTTTCTATTTTGTCAATAGTTCCTACAGCATTCCCGTCAATTAAACGAACTCTGTCATTTACTTTAAAAACATAGGCAGCTCTTTCTTTTGCAATTTTTTCGGCTTCTTTTTTCTTTTCTTCTCGAACTTTTACAACTTTTTGAAGTACTTCTTTTTCTACTTTTTTAATAGCTTCTTGTTGTTTTTGTGTAGCAACTTTTTCTTCTTTCTTTTCTGTTTTGGTTTTCTTCTTAGGTGGATTTTTCTTTATGTACTTGGTCTTTTCTGCCATTGCCCATTTAAAAAAACTAGCAGAAAGTTCTTTTTTATTATTTGTTTGGAAGTATTTATTAAGCATTTCATTAATATTCCTTCCTAAAGATAACATACGTTGGTTGTTGTCATATAATTCTTGAAAACCTTCTAGTTTTTCACGTATTTTAAGTTCTTTCTCTTGTAGGTTTTCAATATGCTCTTGTCCTTTAGATTTTTGTTTGTTTAAACTTTCAGAAGTTTTTTGTAAACGATTTCGTTCCTTTTGAAGTTTTGAGATTGTTTTATCTAAACGAACTTTTTCGGTTTCTACACGTTTTTTAGCACGGTTGATTAAGCTGTACGGAATTCCGTTTTTCTGTGCTACTTCAAACGTAAAAGAACTCCCTGCTTGTCCTATATACAATTTGTATAAAGGCTCTAAAGTACGCTCATCAAACTGCATATTGGCATTGGTAACATTATCTAATTCATCTGCTAATACTTTTAGGTTAGCATAATGTGTGGTAATAATTCCGAAGGCTTTCTTTTCATAAAACTCTTCTAAGAAAATTTCAGCCAAAGCACCTCCTAATTCAGGATCAGAACCTGTACCAAATTCATCAATTAAAAACAAGGTATTGTCATTACATTTTCTTAAAAAGTAACGCATGTTTTTTAATCGATAACTATAAGTACTCAATTGATTTTCGATAGATTGGTTGTCACCAATATCAGTCAAGATAGTATTGAAAAGTGTAGTTTCACTACGTTCATGTACAGGAATTAATAACCCGCTTTGGAGCATGACTTGTAACAAGCCAATTGTTTTTAACGTAATACTTTTACCACCAGCATTCGGACCTGAAATAACAATAATTTGTTGTTCTTCACCTAACTGAATAGTTTGCGGAATCGTTTCAATATTCTTAGCCTTGTTTTTTTGCCATAAAATAGGGTGAAACGCATTTTTTAAAAATACTTTTTTCTCTTTGGTAATTTTTGGTAGTAACCCGTTGATGCTTTTAGCATATTTTGCTTTGGCACCCACCATATCTAAATGTGTTAAAAAAGTAATATATTCAGTTAGTAATGGAGTAAAAGGTCTTATTTCAGTAGCTAAAGCTCGTAATATGCGAACGACTTCTTGTTTTTCTTCGTACAATAAGTTCTGTAACTCTCTACTGTAAGAAAGTGTTGCTTGTGGAGCTATATATACAATGTTTCCAGATTTTGATGATCCTAATAAACTTCCTTTAACCTTACGTCTGTGCATCGCTAAAACTGCTAAGACACGCTGATTATCAATTACCGTTTCTTTAATATCATCTAAATATCCACTCGACATGTTTTTACTTAACGCACGAGAAAAACTTTCAGAAATTTTACCTCGTACAGAGCCAATTTCTTTTCGTATCTGTTTTAAGGGTGCGGATGCATTGTCAGCAACCTCACCGTATGGAGTAATTATTTTCTTTATACTATCTACAATTATTGTTGTAAACTCAACTTCATCACTTAAGGAAAATAATGTAGGGTAGTAGGTTTGAAACTTTTTTAAAAATTTCTTTTGCTCATTCACAGTTTCTGAAACAGCTGAAACTTTTAAGAAAGCGTCTGTTTCTAAAAAGCTGTTTTCTATAGCAAGTCGCTTAATTTCTTCAGAAATATCTTCAAAATAATGATTCGGAATTCGGTTTTCATTTTCAAAAGAAGACAGATATTCATTCACCATATTCAACTCAAAAAATAACTTTTTTTTGTTTGAAATAGGTTGAATTAGCATTGTTCTCTCTTTTCCTAAATTAGAGATGCAATGTGTTGCAACTTGTTCTAAAACTGTTGTAAATTCTAAATCGTGAAGTGTTTTTTCTGTAATGTTTTTAGTCAAAATAGTATATTTGAAACCACGACAAAAATAACAAACAATGCAAGTAAAAATTAATGATAGCTGGAAAAATATTTTACAATCTGAATTTGAAAAACCGTATTTTGAAAATCTTACCAGTTTTGTTAAAAATGAATACTCAAAACATAGATGTTATCCAAAAGGGTCAGATATTTTCGCAGCGTTTGATTTTTGTTCGTTAGATGATTTAAAAGTAGTGATTTTGGGGCAAGATCCATACCACGGGGTAGGGCAGGCTAACGGATTGTGTTTTTCGGTACATGACGGTGTTACACATCCTCCATCGTTGATTAATATTTTTAAAGAAATAGAAAAAGATGTAAACATTCCATACCCTAAAAGTGGCGATTTGTCTCGTTGGGCAAAACAGGGAGTGTTGTTGTTAAATGCTACTTTAACGGTTAGATCGGGAGAAGCGGGAAGCCATCAAAAACAAGGTTGGGAACAATTTACTGATGCTGTAATTGAGAAAATATCTGAAGAAAAAAAAGATGTCGTGTTTTTACTTTGGGGTGGTTTTGCTAAGAAAAAAGCAAAGCTTATTGATAAAAAGAAGCATCATATTTTAACCTCAGGTCATCCATCACCGTTAAGTGCCAATCGTGGGTATTGGTTTGGCAACAAACATTTTTCTAAAACCAACGATTTTTTACAAAGCATTGGTTCACCAACTATTCAATGGTAATTTCTGGTAAAATGGTTTTGTTGTAATAGGGTAAAATAATTGCATCTAACATATCTTCGGTAACATCAGGGTAGTGGACTTCAACAATTTTATTTGAGTTAATCCACTTTTCAATTTTTGGTAATTGTTTTTTGCTTAGTTTTTTTACGACTGTAACTCCCATTTCTTTTAACGTAACAGCGTTGCATTGTTGTTCGTACTGATTTTTCATTGGAATAACTAATAGTTTTTTACGTAAGTATAAAGCCTCTGTAGGTGTTGCAAAACCTGCACCACAAATTATTCCTTTAGCAGAAGCCATGCTACGAATAAAAGCATCGTCGTTTATTGGTAGGATGGTAATATTATGAAAGAATTGATGTTCTTTTGTTTTTTTAGAAAACACCTGCCATTTTATGTCTTTTATGCTTGAAAGTACTTTGATTATTTTTTCATCACTATAAGAAGGTAAATACACTGTGTAATGTCCTTTGTTTGTAATATTTCTATAGCGAATTTCCTTACGGATAATAGGTAAGAAGGTTGAAGAGGAGTGAGTTTTAAAGTGAAATCCGAATTTATTTTTTGCAGGTGCATAGTATTTAATAATTAAACGTTCTAGCCTAAACCTTTTAAAAGCAGAGTTTTTTTCGTTTAACAAAGCATTTTGATTGCTCAAAGAAATAATGGAGACATTTCTAAATAAACATGCCCAGGCTGAGATAGGTTCAAAATCGTTAATAACTAAATCATATTCTTTTACGGGTAACGTTTTAATTTCTTTGTAAACTTTCTTTAGGTTTAAGTCTTTTAAGGTGTTAATTAGATCAATTCCACCTTTTTTACCAAAAATAAAACCTAAGCCATGTAATTTATATTTTATGTTGAAAGGAAGCTCTATTTCATATTGTGAGCCACTAACCAATATGTCAACATCACCACGTCTTTGTAAATGTGGGATTATCTCTAAGGCTCTACTTGCATGTCCGTTTCCTGTTCCTTGAAAAGCGTATAATATTTTCATCTTTTTAAATTTTTATAATTGATTGTTTTTAGAAAATTACCTATTTAGTAGGTACTGACCATTTCCTAATTTAATGCCATTATGGGCTTCATGGTTATTGGGTTTTAATGTTAAACTCTTTGAGGAGCTCTGTAAAAAGTTCGCTATTATTGTGTTCAGAACTAATGAGCTCTAGATCTTTTACAGAGTAGTTTAAATGAATATTTTTAGCGATCTCATCTTTTTCATATTCATATAAAGACCACGTTTTGTTTTTGTATTCCAGAGCAGTTAAGTTTTCTATCCAGTCACCAGAATTTAAGTATACAGTACTTCCTTTTTCAGTTTTTATGGATCTTATCTCTGGTTGATGAATATGACCGCATACTACATAGTCATATCCCTCATCAATTGCAATGTCTGCAGCAGTTGTTTCAAAATTATTAATGAATTTAATGGCGCTTTTTACACTGTTTTTAATTTTTTTTGAAAAAGATAATCGACCATAACCTAATTTATGACTACACCAGTTAACAGCGGTATTTATTAGGATTAAAAAATCGTACCCTTTACCTCCTAATTTAGCAAGCCATTTTGAATGTTGCATGGTAACATCAAAAACATCTCCGTGAAAAAACCATCCCTTTTTACCATCAATATCAAGTACTACTTTGTTCACGATTTCAAAGCTTCCTAAGCGAAAACCTTTAAACCTACGTAGCATTTCATCGTGATTTCCTGTGATGTAATACACTTTTGTTCCAGAAGTGATGAAATTCATCAGTTGCTTAATGACTTTCATGTGTGGTTTAGGAAAGTAACGTTTGTTAAATTGCCAAATATCAATAATATCACCATTCAAAATTAATATTTTAGGGTTGATGGTTTTTAGATAATTATTGAGTTCAGTAGCTCTACAACCAAAAGTTCCTAAATGTACATCTGATATTACAGCAATATCTAATTTACGTTTTTTGTGTTTTTTCATTCTAAGTATACTTCGATGTTTACCAAAGTTACTTTTCGAATGTTTTTAAAAAGTGAAGTAATTATAAATTATTGGTAATAAAATCTTTACTAAAAAGTGTAGTGAATGTTATGTAAAAGTAAAAAGCTCGGTAAAAACCGAGCTTTTTATATAGTTTGTTTGAAGATTACTTATTGTACAATACCCATTCTCCTTTTTCTAATAAAGGAATAGCTTGTTTGTACTTAACTTCTTTTTCTTCACCAGACATTACGTTTTTGATGGTAACTTTTTCGTTACGACCAATTTTTGGTTGTTCACGAACAACTGTTTCTACAGCTTGTTGTTCCTGCGTTTGTTGGTTACGTGCATTGCTAATAGCTTGCTGTGTTGAGTTTTGAACTTCATCTTTACGTAAATCTAATTGCTCACGTTGTTGTTCACGAGCTTCAGATACTTGTGAAGCTTCTTGACTAGGTAGTTTTCCTTTAAATAAGAACGATAAAACTTCTTTATTTACTTTGTCAATCGTTTCTTGGAATAACTCAAAAGCTTCAAACTTATAAACCAATAATGGATCTTTTTGCTCGTACGTAGCATTTTGAACGGTTTGTTTCAGCTCATCCATTTTACGTAAGTGATCCTTCCAGTTTTCATCAATAATCGCTAAAGTGATGTTTTTCTCAAAATCGTTAACTAATGATTTTCCTTCACTTTCGTAAGCTTCTTTTAAATTGGTAACTACCTGTAATGTTTTAGAACCATCTGTAAAAGGAACAACAATACGCTCGTAACGGTCACCTTCGTTTTCAAAAACATTTTTAATTACTGGGAATGCATTTTCAGCATTTCTTTCCGCATCGTTTTTGTAGTGTTCTGTTACTATTTTGTATAGCTTGTCAATTAAATCTTGCTCTGATGTTTTATTGAATTCTTCTTCAGAAAAAGGAGAAGTCATTGCAGAGAAACGAATTAATTCGAATTCAAAGTTTTGGAAGTCTTTAGCACCCTTATTTTGTCTTACAATTGAATCACAGGTATCGTAAATCATGTTTGCAATATCAATCTGTAAACGCTTTCCGTCTAAAGCATGACGACGACGTTTGTATACAAACTCACGCTGTGCGTTCATAATATCATCATATTCTAATAAACGCTTACGAATTCCAAAGTTGTTTTCTTCTACTTTTTTCTGAGCTCTTTCAATAGATTTAGAAATCATAGAATGCTGAATTACTTCACCTTCTTTTAATCCCATTCTATCCATCATTTTCGCAATTCTTTCAGAACCAAATAAACGCATTAAGTTATCGTCTAAAGCTACATAGAATTGAGAAGAACCTACATCTCCTTGACGTCCTGCACGACCACGTAACTGACGGTCTACACGACGAGAATCATGGCGTTCTGTACCAATAATAGCTAAACCACCTGCTGCTTTAACTTCGTCAGATAATTTAATATCGGTACCACGACCAGCCATGTTTGTTGCAATGGTAACTACTCCAGGTTTACCAGCTTCAGCAACTACATCAGCTTCTCTTTTGTGTAATTTTGCATTTAATATATTGTGAGGAATTTTACGAATTTGTAACATTCTTCCTAATAATTCAGAGATTTCAACCGAAGTAGTACCTACTAATACAGGTCTTCCTTCTCCAACTAATTTTACAATGTCTTCAATTACTGCGTTGTATTTTTCACGCGTAGTTTTATAAACTAAATCTTGTTTATCGTCTCTTTGAATTGGTTTATTTGTAGGAATTTCAACAACATCTAGTTTATAAATTTCCCAGAATTCACCTGCTTCTGTAATCGCCGTACCTGTCATACCAGATAACTTACGGTACATTCTAAAGTAGTTTTGTAAAGTAACGGTAGCAAACGTTTGCGTAGCGTCTTCAATTTTTACATTCTCTTTAGCTTCAATGGCTTGGTGTAACCCATCAGAGTAACGACGACCGTCCATAATACGACCTGTTTGCTCATCTACAATCATTACTTTGTTATCCATAACCACATACTCCACGTCTTTTTCAAAAACCGTGTAGGCTTTTAAAAGTTGGTTCATGGTATGAATGCGCTCACTCTTCACACTAAATTCGCGATATAATTCTTCTTTTTGATCAGCTTTCTCTTCTGGAGTAGCATCGCTTTTATCTATTTGACCAACTTTTACACTAATATCTGGTAAAACGAAGAATGTTTCATTTTTTGTGATATCAGAAAGGTGTGCAATACCTTTATCAGTTAAATCAATTTGATTGTTCTTTTCTTCAATAGTAAACCATAATTCTGCATCAACTTCAGGCATTAGTTTGTTGTTGTCTTGCATGTAAAAGTTTTCAGTTTTTTGAAGAATTTGTTTAACTCCTTCTTGAGATAAAAACTTAATTAAGGCTTTGTTTTTAGGAAGACCTCTGTAAACTCTTAATAATAAGAAACCACCTTCTTTGGTGTCTCCTTCTTTAATTAAACGTTTAGCTTCAGCTAAAACACCTACTAAGTATTTATTTTGAATAGAAACTAAATCGGCAACTAGAGGCTTTAATTCATTAAATTCATGATTGTCTCCTTGTGGTACAGGACCAGAAATAATTAATGGAGTACGAGCATCATCAATTAAAACAGAATCCACCTCATCAATAATAGCATAGTTTGGTGCACGTTGTACTAAGTCTTTTTTAGAGTTAGCCATGTTATCACGCAAGTAGTCGAAACCAAACTCATTGTTAGTTCCGTAAGTAATATCAGCATTATAAGCTTCTCTACGTGCTTCAGAATTTGGTTGGTGGAAATCAATACAGTCAGTACTTAAGCCGTGGAACTCAAAAATAGGAGCCATCCACGCACAATCACGTTTTGCTAAGTAGTCGTTTACAGTAACAACATGAACTCCGTTACCAGTTAAAGCATTTAAGTATACTGGAAGTGTAGAAACTAAGGTTTTACCTTCCCCTGTCATCATTTCGGCAATTTTACCTTGGTGTAATACAGATCCACCAATTAATTGTACATCGTAGTGAATCATGTCCCAAATTACTTCTTTACCAGCAGCGTCCCATGAGTTAGCCCAAAAAGCTTTGTCATCTTCTAAAGTAATGTGTTCTCTAGTAGCTGATAATTCTCTATCAAAAGGAGTAGCAGTTACTTCTAATTCAGTATTGTTAGCAAAACGTTTTGCTGTTTCTTTCACAACAGCAAAGGCCTCTGGCATAATATCTAATAAAACAGCTTCAGATGCTTCGTAAGCTTCGTCTTTTAATTTATCAATTTCAGTATAGATTTCTTCTTGACGATCGATGTCTGCTTTTTTAGCTTCTTCCTCAAGCTCAGCTATTTTATCGTTAAAAAATTTGGTAGCATCTTTAATTTTCGATTTAAATTCGATTGTTTTTGCCCGTAATTCATCATTTGATAAACTGTTTAATGAATTTTCAAAAGATCGTACTTTTTCAACGATCGGTTGTAGTGATTTTAGGTCCTTTTGTTGTTTGTCTCCAACAAATAGTTTTATAATCGAATTTAAAACGCTCATTTGTAAAATATTGTTTTATAGCTAATTAAGTTGTTTTTAATTAGCGTTTTTTGTGTTTTTATTGAGTGCTTAAAAGTAAGCAAAAAAAAAGCCTCTGTAAAAGAGACTTTTTATTATTTATTTTTTCTAGTATTCATCTTCATTCCAAAGATAATCTTCTTCTGTAGGGTAATCTGGCCAGATTTCAATAATAGAATCGTACGCCTCACCTTCATCTTCGATATCTTGTAAGTTTTCTACCACTTCTAACGGTGCTCCAGTACGAATAGCGTAATCAATTAATTCGTCTTTAGTTGCAGGCCAGGGTGCATCTGCTAAATAAGATGCTAATTCAAGTGTCCAATACATTTCTTTATCTGTTTAATAAGATTTTCCGCAAAAATAATTTTTTTTTGTAAAAAGTCAAGTTTTTTTTAAAAAATGTGAAATTAATAATTAAAGAACTTAGTTATAGCTTTTCAGGAATCCATTTAATTTCCTCAGCTTGTAAGTCTTGGGTCAACTTCCGTGCCAATACAAAAAGGTAGTCAGAAAGTCGGTTTAAATACTTTAAAACAGTATCGCTAATTGCCTCTTCTTCGTTTAAAGCCACAGCCAATCGTTCCGATCTACGGCATACGCAGCGTGCTATGTGACAAAATGACACGGTTTGATGACCGCCTGGTAATACAAAGTGTGTCATTTGAGGTAGGTCTTTATTCATAAGGTCAATTTCGTCTTCTAAGAACTGAATTGACTCTTCGTTAATCTTGGGAATATTTAAGCGTTCTTTACCACTTTTTAAAGTTTCCTTTTCTGGAGGAGTAGCTAACATGGCACCTAATGTGAATAAATCGCTTTGAATTTTTGTTAATTTCTTTTTTAGAGTTTCGTCAACGTATTGGTCTCTAATTAACCCAATGTAAGAGTTAAGTTCATCAACTGTTCCATAACTTTCTATTCTTAAATGATGTTTAGGTACTCGAGTACCACCAAATAGGGCAGTGGTACCCTTATCACCTGTTTTAGTATATATTTTCATATGTTTTTTATTGGTTTGATTAATTATTTTAAGATAGCCAATTTATCTAAAATATAATCAGGACAACGCATAGGTCTTTTTGTTTTATTGTTAATAAATGCTAACACAGTATTTCCAGTTGAAATTAGGTCGTTATTTTGATTGGTAATTTCATAGTCGAATTCAATTTTTACTGAAGGTGTTTTTTTTAAAATGGTTGTAATGGTTAATTCATCGTCGTATAATGCTGATTTTTTAAAGTTACAAGATAAAGATATAACAGGTAACATGATTCCTGTTTTTTCCATATATTTGTAGGTAACGCCCAGAGAACGTAACCATTCGGTGCGACCAATCTCAAAAAACTGTGCGTAGTTCCCATGGTAAACTACTCCCATTTGATCAGTTTCAGCATACCGAACACGTATAGATGTATAATGTTTTTGCAAAAGATTATTTTATTTTTAATTGCACTAACATTACGTAAAAAAAAAATAAAAGTCAATAGTGATTTGATTTTTTTATACTGAAATTTATTCACACTTTTGTTCGCCCAGACATTGGTGTTTGGTGTCCCCTAAATCTGAATAAAAATTAACAACTAAAAAATTGATTTTTACCGCATATGACTAAAACAGCCGATTCAGTTTGGATGGAATGTTTGTCTTTTATAAAAGACAACATTAAGCCGCAGGCATATAAAACTTGGTTTGAGCCTATAAAGCCAATTAAATTGGCAGGGGAAGCATTGACGGTTCAGGTTCCTAGTAAGTTTTTTTATGAGTGGCTAGAAGAGCATTACATCAAACTGTTAAGAGTAGCTTTGGTTCGTCAGTTAGGTAATGATGCTAAGCTAATTTATGATGTACGTATGGAAAATACGTATAGTAGTAATAGTCCGCAAACAGTAAAAATACCTAGTTCAAATCGTAATCCGTTAAAACCACAAAAAGTAACCGTTCCGTTAGAATCAAAACGAGAACTAAAAAATCCATTTGTAATTCCTGGCTTGCAAAAAGTAAAGATAGAATCTCAACTAAACCCAAATTATAACTTTGTAAATTTTGTTGAAGGAGATTCAAATAGATTAGCACGTTCTGCAGGTATGGCTGTGGCTAATAAACCAGGAGGAACTTCATTTAACCCATTACTAATATATGGTGGAGTTGGATTAGGAAAAACACACTTAGCTCACGCTATTGGTGTTGAGATTAAAGATAAATATCCAGATAAAACGGTATTGTATATTTCTTCTGAAAAATTTACACAACAGTTTATTGATTCTGTAAAATCAAATACCAGAAATGATTTTATTCATTTCTACCAAATGATTGATGTGTTGATTATTGATGATGTGCAGTTTTTATCAGGAAAAGCTGGTACGCAAGATGTGTTCTTCCATATTTTCAATCATTTACATCAAAATGGAAAACAGGTTATTTTAACTTCGGATAAAGCACCTGTTGATATGCAAGATATCGAACAACGGTTATTATCTCGTTTTAAATGGGGGTTATCAGCTGAGTTACAAGCACCTGATTACGAAACAAGAATTTCAATCTTACAAAACAAATTGTATAGAGATGGTGTTGAAATGCCTGAAGAAATTGTTGAGTATATAGCAAAGAATATAAAGTCGAATGTTCGTGAGTTAGAAGGAGTGATAATTTCAATGATAGCTCAAGCTTCTTTTAATAGAAAAGAGTTTACAATTGAATTAGCAAAGCAGATTGTAGATAAATTTGTTAAGAACACGAAAAAAGAATTGTCTATTGATTACATTCAAAAAGTAGTATCGAAATACTTTGATATGGATGTGGCAACCTTACAGTCAAAAACACGTAAGCGTCATATTGTACAGGCTCGTCAGTTAGCGATGTACTTTGCTAAACGTATGACAAAATCATCGTTAGCAAGTATTGGGAGTCAAATAGGTAAAAGAGATCACGCTACTGTATTACATGCGTGCAAAACTGTAGATAATTTGACTGAAACTGATAAGCAGTTTAAAAAGTATGTAGAAGACTTAACAAAAAAGTTAACTTTATAAACAACGAACCTCACCTAGTGAGGTTTTTTTATGAGTATGAAAAAAATATTAATGGTTTGTTTAGGTAATATTTGCCGATCTCCCCTTGCTGAGGGAATTTTAAAATCTAAATTATCATCTGAAAGTTTTGTAGTTGATTCAGCCGGTACTGCGGGTTATCATGTAGGTGAATTACCTGACGAGCGCTCTATTGAAGTGGCTAGAAAATATGGTATAGATATTACCAATCAACGTTCAAGAAAATTTACAAAAGCTGATTTTGATAAGTTTGACATAATTTTTGCAATGGATCAAAATAATTATGCAGATATTGTAGCTTTGTCTGAAAATGAAGAGCAACATGAAAAAGTAAAGCTGATTTTGAACGAATTGTATCCTGATGAAAACAGGAGTGTTCCAGATCCTTACTATGGAGGAGATCAAGGTTTTGAAAACGTGTATAAAATGTTAGACGAAGCGTGTGAAATTATAGCTTCAAAATTAGAACAGAAATAATGAAAGGTAAATTATACTTGATTCCTACAACGTTAGGTGATACTGAACCATTAGAGGTGATGCCATTGTCAGTAAAAAAGGTAGTAGAACAATTAGATTATTTTATTGTTGAAAACGAAAAGTCTGCTCGAAGGTTCATTAAAAGAATTACACCAACAAAATCACAACCTTCATTGGAGTTGATGTTGTTAGATAAGTATTCTGATGATTTAGAAACTAAGAATTATTTAGATGTTTGTGAAAAAGGAATATCAGTAGGTTTGCTTTCTGAAGCAGGTGTGCCAGCAGTAGCAGATCCAGGCGCAAGTATTGTTAAGTTGGCGCATCAAAAAGGGATTCAAGTAGTTCCATTGGTAGGACCTTCTTCTATTTTGTTGGCAATTATGGCGTCTGGTATGAATGGGCAGAGTTTTGCGTTTAACGGATATTTACCTATTGATAAGTCAGACAGAAAAAAAGCAATTAAAGATTTAGAGAAGCTTTCAAAAGAAAAAAATCAGTCACAGCTTTTTATCGAAACTCCTTACAGGAATGAAAAAATGTTAGATGATTTACGCGCTACTTTATCACCAGATACAAGAGTTTGTGTGGCGTGTGATATAACACTTCCAACAGAATATATTAAAACACTAACGGTAAAAGAATGGAAGCATGTAAAGACTGATTTACATAAGCGACCAGCAATTTTTATCATTCATAAATAAAAAAAGCATCGATTAAATCGATGCTTTTTTAATATCTTTAGTTATTGGTTAAACCGTTGGTTTTTTGTTGGCTTTGATGTTGGAAACATCATAACCAGCAAACTTTTTAAGGTATGATTGTATAGAGGTTCCATAGGCATCGTTAAAACGGATAGATCCATTTGAACGTAAGAACTTTTTTACATTACCGGCACCACTTAAGTGTGCTGCTGCTAAAATACCAGATTCGGTTATTTTAACTCCATTAATGGTCTTTCCAACACTTCTCTTAATATCTTTTCTTAAAATCCATTTGTTTAATTTACAATAAGCAACAAATGTGCGTTCTTGTAATTCTGGGTTTCTAAGAAAATGAGTGGTGTTGTAAATTCTAAATCTCTTTAGGGTTTCTTTACCAAATTGGTATTTCCCTAAATATCCAAGTGTATTAACTACTCTGTACCTACCTTGTGATTCTTTAAAAGCTAAGGCTTCTTTAAATCCTACAAAATCATTTAATAAAAAAGGAATGTTTACCTTTTCTACCTTGTGAATTGGTATTGGCGTTGTTGTAGTAGTTTTTTCTTTTTTAGTTGTAGTCTCTGTAAAACTGGTTAATAATACAAATCCTAAAAATACTAATACTAAATGTCTGATAATTAAATACTTTCTGTTTAGCGCAGCAAAGATACGGTAAATTTTTATAACAGGCTATAAATCAATAATTTACAGTTTCTTAACTGTTGATAATTAAGTTGTTTTCTGGTGTTTTTTTTAGGTAAAAACCAAAAAAAACTATTTTATATTAACTTTTTAATAATGTTTTATTGAAATTGATGAGAATAAAATTTTGTTAATTTATCTCTTTATTCCTTGTTGATTTATCCATTGTTGATATTTCACTGCATTTCGATTGTGTTGTGCTAAAGAGTTAGCAAATTCATGAAAGCCAATTTTATCAACACTAGCACACATGTAGTAATAATTGTGTTTTTGATGGTTTAAAACAGCATCAATAGATGAAATATCTGGCATTGCAATCAAAGTAGGAGGAAGTCCTGTGTTTTTATAAGTATTGTAAGGAGAGTCTATCACTAAATCTTTGTTTAAAACCCTTTTTACAACAAAATCTTGTCCTTTAACTTCTTTAATTGCATATATAACTGTTGGGTCGGCTTGTAAAGGCCAATTATCTCTTAATCTATTTAGATACAAACCAGCCACGACAGGGCGCTCTATTTTTTTAGCTGTTTCTTTCTGAACGATAGAAGCTAATGTAATTACCTCTTCTTTTGAAAGATTTAGTTTTTTAGCTTTTTCTAACCTAGCAGAAGTCCAAAAACGATTGTATTCGCGTAGCATTTTATCGCGAAATTTTTCAGCAGAAGTATTCCAGTAAAACTCATAACTATTCGGAATGTACATTCCTAATGCAGATTTTTCAGTAAATTTATTGGTAGCTAAAAAAGAAGGATCTTGCATAGCTTGTAATAAAGCAATAGAGTCTGCTTCAATTTGTTCAGCTATTCTTCCTGCTAATTTTTCTAAAGTATCTTGATTGTTGAAAGAAAGGATAATAGGTGTTTGATTTCCACTACGTAAAAGGTTTACAACATCATTCATGTTCATCCCTTTTTTTAGTAAATATTTTCCACCTTTGGGTTGTGTGAATTTTTTCTTTTCAGCAACCCAAACAAAATTTTCAGGATGTTTAACAAACTCAGAAAGTTGTTTCTTCACATCTATAAAAGAGGCGTTAGAGCCTATGTATATAGCTCCATCTTTAGTAACAGCTTTACCAAAGATTTTTTGATAGTAGTTAAATCCAATAATTCCGCCAATTAAAAAAATAGCAGCAATACCTCCTAAAATAATTTTCTTATTCATTTATTAGTTGAAATAATAGTTCGTCTTTATATGTTTCATTATGAAATATCCAATCTTTTTTAATACCAGTTTGCTTAAAGTTTTGTTTTTCAAAAAGATGTAAGCTACTAGTATTGTCACTAGTGATATTTGCATATAGTTGATGTAAATGCAAATGTATAAAACAGTACTTTATTAGTAACTGTAAAGCTTCAGAGGCAAATCCCTTCTGCTGAAAGTCAGGATGAATTAAAATTCCGATACCAGCTCTTTTATGTTGCGGGTTAAAATCGAACAAATCTATCATCCCAATAGATTTACCAGTCACTTTATCATCAATAACTAATCGTAATTGTTTAGCTTCATAAATATCTAAGTGAGCGTTTTCTAAATATTGCTTCAGTAAAAATTTAGAAAAAGGAGTCTGTGTATGACTCACTTCCCAAAAAGATTCATTATTTTCAATTTGAAATAAAAACTCTAAATCTTCAGGTTCTAAGGCTCTTAACTTGATATGTGTTCCAGTTAACGTATGCACTAAATATTTATTTTACCCTCAAATACAAATGTAGCGGGACCTTTTAAAAATACATTCGAATAAACTCCGTCTTGTTCTTCAAAAGAAACTTCTAATTCCCCGCCTTCAACAGGCAAGATTATAGATGAACTGTTGGTTTTTTTAGTAGCATGCATGGCTATAGCAACGGCAGTAACACCCGTTCCGCAGGCTAAAGTCTCATTTTCTACGCCACGCTCGTAGGTACGTACTTTAAAAGTGTTATTTGTTATTTGTTCTACAAAATTAACGTTGCTACCTTCGGCACCATAAATTTCATTCCTGATTTTTTTTCCATTTGAAAAAACATCATAATTAGCAAGATCGTTTACCAACTGAACATGGTGTGGAGATCCTGTATTGGTAAAAACGTATTTGTCAAAAATATTCACCTTGTTAACATCAATCATTTGTAAAGAAACAAGGTTGTTAGAAATAGAGGCATGATGCAGCCCGTCAATAGCAATAAAAGTAGTTTCGGTTTCAAAAAGTCCAAGTTTATGAGCAAAAGCCACAATACAGCGTCCACCATTACCACACATAGTACTTTCATTACCATCAGAGTTATAATATACCATTTTAAAATCGGTAGTATTATCTTCTTCAAGTAATATAAGACCATCGGATCCAATACCGAAGTGTCTATTGCATAATTTTGCAATTATGTCAGTTTTATTTTTTGGAAAGGTTTTTGAACGATTATCAATCATGATAAAATCGTTACCAGTTCCTTGGTATTTGTAAAATTCTAAATCCATAATAAAGGACAAAGATACATATTTTATAAAGGAAAGAGGACTGTTAAATAGCGGTTAAAATCAGTTAAATAGAAGTTAAACACATTTACTTGAAATGTTAAAATTGTATATTTGAAGTATAAAATTTTGTAAGCATATGAAGAAAATTATTGGAACTTTAGGAATTGCGATTTTAGGAGGCGCAATAGCACTTGCAGGATACAAAACACTAATAGAAGAACCGCAAGTAATAGTAGAGAAAGAGGTAGAGCCAACAATGCAAACTGTAAAGGCAAGTTATACACCAACAATAATAAACTCAACATCAACACCAACAGATTTTACAGAAGCAGCTGATAAAACAGTACATGCGGTGGTTCATGTTAAAAATACATCTATAAGAACACAACAAGATCCTTATAGTTTTTTCTTTGGAGGAAATGGTACAAGGAAATATCAACAAGTTGGTACAGGTAGCGGTGTAATTATTTCTCCTGATGGATATATTGTAACTAATAATCATGTGATTGAAGGAGCAAGTGATATTGAGATTACGTTAAACAATCAGAAAAAAATAAAAGCGGAATTAATAGGGGCTGATAAAGCGAATGATATAGCATTGTTAAAAGTAGAAGCTGACTTTGAATTACCAAATTTACCTTTTGGAAATTCTGATAATATTAAAGTAGGAGAATGGGTATTAGCAGTAGGAAATCCCTATAATTTAACATCTACTGTTACTGCAGGTATTGTAAGTGCAAAAGGGCGTGATTTAAATGGTAACACAAACATAGATTCATTTATTCAAACAGACGCTGCTGTAAATCCAGGAAACAGTGGAGGAGCGTTAGTGAATACAAGAGGTGAATTAATAGGAATCAATACAGCTATTTCTTCAAGAACAGGCTCTTTTATAGGGTATTCATTTGCTGTACCTTCAAACATTGCTAAAAAAATAGTAGATGATTTACTAGAGTTTGGAATGGTACAACAAGCTGTTTTAGGAATTAATGTAGATATTGAAGCAGTAAATATTGAAGGGGTAAAAATAGGAGAAGTTTTAGAAGAAGGAGGGGCTAAAAAAGCAGGCTTGGAAGAAGGAGATATTATAACAAAAGTAAACGATATAAAGATTTCTAAGTTTTCAGATTTAAAAGGACAGTTAACGGCAAAAAGACCTGGAGAATATGTGAATTTAACAATTGATAGAGATGGAGAAGAGTTGACTAAAGTAGTTAAATTAACCAAGCTTATAAAGTTACCAGTAAGTAGAGTTTTAGAAACAGAGTTTGAAGATCTTACAAAAGAAGATAGGGAAAAGTTTAAATTAGATGGAGGAGCTAAAATTAAAAGAACTCAAAATATAGCTTTTAAACAATTTGAAGTAGGAAAAGGGTATATTTTAACCAAAATTAATGGAAAAAAAGTAAGTAATGCAAAAGAAGCTGTTGGTATGTTAGATCGTTCGTACGGTAGTGGTAAAAGGCTTTTATTAGAGATGATTAGTCCATCAGGTCAAATAGAGCGATTTAGATATTAGGTTAATGAAAAAAATATTTAGAAGAATAAACTATATACTAAATAAAAAAAGTCCTGTTAAAACGATTTTTAACAGGGCTTTTTTCTTTTGTAAAACCAACAATAAATAAAGAAGAAATACCTATTTTTGCAAAAATTTTTTAATTTTAGTTAACACACAACTATGTCAACAATAACAAATTACGAAAAAGAAGTAGTAAATCAAGCACAAGTTCGAAGAGCTACGGTTGAGTTTATAAACATCGTTAACGATTTATGGTACGATAAATCTATCGAGTTAGTATTATTTAGAAATCCATTGGTAGATAAAAGAGCTAGTGAGGTTTTAAATTTAATCGATTATGCTAAAGAATTTGTAGCGAAGCCAATAACAATAGAAGATGCTTTAGAAATAGCTAAATCAATTCAATCAATTGATTTACCACCATCAAAATTAGATATTGGTAAATTAGCATACGAATATCATTTACAAGATGAAGCATCGGTAGATAAAATAGCTTTTGTAAAAGAGCAATTAAAAGATGCTACTGAAGCAGAAAATATTCAACCAAAAGACGTAGTATTATACGGTTTTGGACGTATTGGTCGTTTATTAGCTCGTGAGTTGAGCAGTAAAATGGGTAAAGGTTCTCAATTACGATTAAGAGCTGTAGTAACTCGTGGTAAAATAGATCAAACAGTATTAGAAAAAAGAGCTTCTTTGTTAAGTGTAGATTCTGTACATGGAGATTTCTTAGGAACAGTTCAGGTAGATGCTGATAACAATGCTTTAATCATTAACGGTACAACTGTTTACATGATTTCTGCTGCACAACCAGAAGATATTGATTATACGCAATATGGAATTAACGATGCGTTAATTATTGATAACACAGGAGCTTTTAGAGATGAAGAAGCATTAAGTCGTCACTTAAAAGCAAAAGGAGCAAGTAAAGTATTATTAACAGCTCCAGGTGCAGGTGTACCTAACATTGTTCACGGTGTAAACCATGAAGAAAATAACCCTGATAATATCGATATTTTCTCAGCAGCTTCATGTACTACCAATGCTATTACACCAGTATTAAAAGTGTTAGAAGATAACTTCGGAATAAAAAAAGGACACTTAGAAACAATTCATGCATATACAAACGATCAAAACTTGGTTGATAACATGCATAAGAAATACCGTAGAGGTAGAGCTGCTGCGTTAAACATGGTAATTACAGAAACAGGGGCAGGAAAAGCAGTAGCAAAAGCATTACCAGCATTAGCAGGTAAGTTAACCTCAAGTGCTATTCGTGTACCAGTGCCTAACGGATCGTTAGCAATCTTAAACTTACAATTAAATACTCCAGCAACAGTAGAGTCAGTAAACGCTATCATGAAGCAGTATGCCTTAGAAGGAGATTTGGTAGAGCAAATTCAATACTCATTAAGTAATGAATTAGTGTCTTCTGATATTGTAGGAACAACAGCACCATCTATTTTCGACAGTAAAGCAACAATAGCTGACGGAGATACTATCGTAATTTATGTATGGTACGATAATGAATATGGTTATTCACATCAAGTAATGCGTTTAGCAAAGCATATAGCTAAAGTACGTCGTTATACCTATTATTAATATAATTTTAAAAGTATATAAAAAGCTGAAGTATTGATTTACTTCAGCTTTTTTATTATATTTGAATAAACAATAACCCCTAAATATCCCCTTAATGAAAAAAGTAGTAATATTACTATTTCTAGTGCTTGGTGTTAGCTCACTAAGCTATTCACAAGAACTGAGAACATTGGTGTCTGGTAAGTGGTTTGTAGATTCAATGAAAATTGGAAATGAAAAATTCGAGTTTTTGAATGGTAGTAATTGGTTAGAATTAAACTCTGATGGAAGGTATCATGTAATGATGAGTAATAAAGAAGAGAATGGTACATGGAAATTGATAACCGATAAAAATGAGTTAGAGTTTGATGATAAAAGCTTTGATAAAAATTTAAAAATTGAAAAAATTAGTGAAACAATGTTATTAGTTTCAGCAAAAAATGAAGAAACCATCTATACTATGTGGTTAAAAAAATAAACTATACACATAGTTTATTTTTTAACGACCGAGGTAAGGGATTACCTCGGTTTTTTGTTTTTTACTCGTATACTACTTTAGTGTATACCACTCGTATCTTTTTATTAAATTAGCATCAAAATAAAAAAAATGAAAGTAGTACTTACACCAATGTTGTTATTATTTGCAGCAATAACAACCGCACAATCTAAATTACCATATTACGAAATTCCAAAAGAAGAAAAAGAGTTTACTGCGGGTTCTGTGATTAGTAGAATGATAGATGGATTAGGATTTCGTTATTATTGGGCGACAGAAGGTTTAACTGAGAAAGATTTAGAGTATAAACCAAGCACTGAAGCAAAAACGACAGGAGAAACAATAGATCATGTGTTAAGTTTGTCGCAGGTAATTTTAAATGCTGCTTTAAGTAAACCTAATGAAAAAAAACAGGTTAAAATGACCTTTGGTGAAAAAAGAAAAATAACCTTAGAAAACTTAAAACGAGCTAGTGATATTTTAAGAAGTAGTGATGATGTGTCACAATTCAAAATAATCTTTGGAGAAAAAGAATTTCCTTTATGGAATGCTATTAATGGACCTATTGCTGATGCTATTTGGCATGCAGGTCAGTTAGCTTCATTCAGAAGAGCATCAGGAAACCCAATCAATTCAAAAATAAATCATTTTACAGGTACCGTTAGAAAATAATTTAATGACAGTTCAGGAGAAGATACAACAATTAAGAGAAGAGTTACACAAACATAATCATAGTTATTATGTGTTGGATGCACCAACCATATCAGATTATGAGTTTGATATTAAGTTAAAAGAGCTTCAAGAGTTAGAAGATGAAAATCCAGAATATTTTAATCCAAATTCCCCAACGCAGCGAGTAGGAGGAGAAGTAACTAAAAACTTTGAAACGGTTACTCACAAGCATAGAATGTATTCGTTAGACAATTCGTACTCTAAAGAAGATTTGTTAGATTGGGAAAAACGTGTCCAGAAAATTTTAGGAACCGATGAGGTTGAATATACCTGTGAATTAAAATACGATGGAGCTTCAATAAACCTTACTTATGAGAATGGTGAGTTTGTACAAGCAGTTACTCGTGGAGATGGTTTTCAAGGAGATAATGTAACAACCAATATTCGTACAATAAAATCCATTCCATTATTGCCAAATAGTGATTTTGTGAGAGATTTTGAAATGCGAGGAGAAATCATTTTACCGTTAGACGGATTTAATAAAATGAATGAAGAACGTATTGCGAATGATGAAGAACCTTATAGAAATCCGCGTAATACCGCTAGTGGAAGCTTGAAGTTACAAGATAGTGCAGAAGTAGCAAAACGCCCGTTAGATTGTTTGTTGTATCAATTAGTAACGAGAGAACGTAAATATGCTTCGCATTTTGAAAGTTTAGAAGCCGCCAGAAAAGTTGGATTTAAAATTCCAGACACTATTGTTTTAGCTAAGTCGATTGAAGAGGTGTTAGATTTTGTAAACGAGTGGGATGTTAAACGTCACACGTTACCTTATGAAACGGATGGAGTAGTGGTAAAAGTAAATTCGTTTCAGCAACAAGATGAATTAGGGTATACTTCAAAAGCACCTCGTTGGGCAATCGCTTATAAATTTAAGGCAGAGCAAGTTTCAACAGTATTAAATGAAATTACCTATCAAGTAGGTAGAACAGGAGCAATAACACCTGTAGCAAACTTAGAACCTGTACAATTAGCTGGAACGATTGTAAAAAGAGCTTCATTACATAACGCCGACCAAATAGCAAAGTTAGATGTACGAGTAGGAGACACTGTTTTTGTAGAAAAAGGAGGGGAAATTATCCCAAAAATTATTGCTGTTGATTTAACAAAGCGACCAGAAGACTCTGTTCCTACACAATATGCAACCCATTGCCCCGAATGTAATACTGAATTAGTCAGAACTGATGGAGATGCAAAACATTATTGCCCGAACGAATTTGGATGTGCGCCTCAAATTACAGGTAGAATCAAGCATTTTATCAGTAGAAAAGCCATGGATATTGATGGCTTAGGAGGAGAAACGGTTGATTTATTACGCAAAGAAGGACTGATTAAAAACTATGCGGATTTATATGACTTAACGGTAGAACAAGTAATTCCGTTAGAGCGAATGGCTGAAAAATCAGCACAAAATATGATTGAAGGAATTGAAAAATCAAAAGAAATTCCGTTTGAAAAAGTGTTGTTTGCTTTAGGAATCCGTTTTGTTGGCGAAACTGTAGCTAAAAAGTTAGCAAAACACTTTAAGTCAATCGATAATTTAATGAATGCCGATTTTGAAACATTAATTTCTGTTGATGAAATTGGTGATAGAATAGCGCAAAGTATTATTGATTTTTCGAACAATTTAGGGAACATAGACTTAATAAACCGATTAAAATCACACGGAGTTCAGTTAGAGGTCTCTGCAGAGAGCTTAGAAGGACAAACAGATAAATTAGCAGGAAAAGTATTTGTTGTTTCAGGAGTTTTTCATCAAATGAGTAGAACTGAACTTAAAAAAGCAATTGAAGATAACGGTGGTAAGGTGTCGAGTTCCATTTCTAAAAAAACTACCTATATTGTAGCAGGTGATAATATGGGACCGAGTAAGCTTACCAAAGCTGAAAGTTTAGGGATTCCCATCATTTCAGAACAAGATTTTATTGATATGATTGCTTAGTTTTTAGACAGTAGACGACAGTAGATAGTGAAAATTAAAAACTAATTTATCTAACACCTAACACTAAAAAATGACCAAACAAACTAAAATAACCCTAGCTTCCATCGTTTTTTTATTGGTTGCTATTACCGATGTGTATGCAGTAATTACACAAAATAAAACAATAGAAATGATTTTTAAACCGTTATTAATGACATCACTAGCGGTAGTGTATTTGGTATCGGTAAGTAAGCATCGTTTCTGGTTGTTATCGGCTTTGTTTTTTTCGTTTTGGGGTGATGTTTTCTTGCTTGATAAAACAAACTTTTTTGTATTTGGTTTGGCCTCGTTTTTAGTAGCACATGTTGTTTATATTAAAATAACGACAAGCTTTTTGTATAAGGATTCAGTAGTTAAAATACTAACATCAGCAGTTCCCTTTGTATTGTTATTTGTGGGACTCTTAGGTTTAATTTATAATAATTTAGGAGACATGTTGCTACCTGTATTGGTGTACGGAATAGCTATTTCAACTTTTGGAACAGCAGCATTACTAAATTATCGTCAGCAAAAAAACACAGCGAATTCATGGTTGTTGTTAGGAGCTGTTTTGTTTGTTGCTTCTGATAGCCTTATAGCATTGAATAACTTTTATACAACTAAAAGGTTGTTTGATATTGCTATAATTGTCCTGTATGTCGTTTCTCAATATTTAATTGTTAAAGCAATTATAGCTAAAGAAAATTAAAAACTACTGACATAGGGTTGACATAGCGGCACTTTATTTTTGTTGAAAATAAAAAACAAAAAATGAGTACAGGACAAAAAGAACCGTTTTACGTGATAGGAATTTCAGTAAGAACTACTAATGAGAATCAACAAGCAGCAAAAGATATACCTGCTTTATGGCAACGATTTATGTCGGAGAATATAGTTGAACAAATCCCAAATAAACTTTCAAATGAAGTATATGTTGTGTATACGGATTATGAATCAGATTACACTAAGCCATACACAACAATCATCGGTTGTAAGGTAAGTGAAATAGGTAATATCCCAGAAGGGTTTGTGTGTAAAAAAATAGCAGCACCAAACTATAAAACATATGCAGCAAAGGGAAGCTTAACAGAGAATATTGTCTATAACAAATGGTTAGAAATTTGGAATGAAGATATAAAAAGAGCTTATACTTCCGATTATGAGTTGTATGGAGCAAAAGCATCAGACCCAACAAATGCAGAAGTAGAAATATTTATAGGAGTAAATTAATCAAAAAGGGCAGTTTTAGAACTGCTCTTTTTAATTTAAATTAATGTTTATTTCTAACAAAAGGTATATTATTTCTATTAAAAATTAATAGAATAACTCCAGAGATAAAAGTTACGATAGCACTAATAAACAAAATGCCACCATCGCCATCGTGTTCAATACCTAAAATAGTTAAGTGGCTCATAATTGCTCCACCCATTAAACCAATAGTTAATAAGGCTCCTAACCAAGTTTTTTTAGGGATAAATAAAAGTACGGAAGCAATTAATTCAAAAACACCTGTACCTATTCGCATATAAGCCTCATTATCTCCAGCTATTTTAATAAATAAATCAATGCTTTCTTGAGCTCCAGTAAATTTAAAAAATAATGTTTGAAGCATTATAATAGCAGCTATCAGTTTTAAAATTAAAAGAATATATTTTTTCATACATAATAAAAATCTATTTACTTAGACGTTATAATTCTTAATGCTTACATAAACTAAAAACAATACTTTTGTAAGTATGAAAAAAATAGTATTAGTCCTATCCGTTTTTGGTTTACTTGCTTGTAAACAGCAAAAAACAACACTTAAGTTTTTAGACGAGTATTTGATAAAAGATTCTTTAGTTATCAATAACACTGTTATCGGTGGAATTTCTGGAATTGATTATTACAATAACAACTACTATATGGTAGTGGATGATGCTACAAATCCAAGAATTTTAGTAGGAGATATTATTGTTAAAAATGATTCGATACAATCGGTAAATTTTGAAGATGTTATTATAGTTGATACTATAAGTAAGTTTACTAAAAATCATGTATTGGATTTAGAATCTGTATTCGTAGATAACGGAACTATAAATTTAGTAAGTGAAGGGTCTATTCAATATAAAAAAGACCCAAGTATATTTGAAATAGACACAAAAGGAAACTTTAAACAAGGGGTAGAAATACCTAATTATTTCAAAGCAACATCCAAAGCGAAACCAAAGCATAACGGTGTTTTTGAAAGTTCTTCAAAAAGTTTTGACGGAAAAGGTTTCTGGGTAGCAATGGAAGCTCCTTTAGAAGCAGATGGAGAAGAGCCTACATTTCACGAAACACAATCTCCTATCAGAATTACCTATTTTGATAACGAATCAAAAAAAGCGACCAAACAATTTGCATATCAATTAGAGAAAATTGATAAACCAGCTAAAGGAAAAATAAACCTAAACGGAACTACAGCTATTTTAGAATACCGAAAGAATCAGTTTTTTATAATTGAAAGAGCATATCAAAGTGGTTATGGTAGCCATGGAAATGTAGTTAGAATTTTTAAAGCAACTATAGATAAAACTTCAACAAATACATTAGAAAATCAATCTTTAAAAAACGAAAAATATACACCATTAAAAAAAGAGCTGTTATTTGATTTTAGTACTGTTAAAAATCAATTAACCGATGGGATAATAGATAACATTGAAGCGATTACTTTTGGTCCAATATTGCAAAACGGAAATAAATCGTTAATCTTGGCTGCTGATGATAATTTTCAGTTGTATGGAAGGCAATTAAATCAATTTTTATTATTAGAAATTGATGAGAAATAATATAAATTAGCTACTCGTAATTTTTACAGATGATAAGTACCCTAAAGAAGAAATCTATTCAGAAAGCATACGACAAACTAGTTGTAAAAAAAGAGAATATTCCTCATAAAGAAACCAAAGTTAAAAGTGTAGCAATATTGCTAGATAATGAAGCTTTAGTAAATGTAGTAATAGCCAACTTAACAAACATTTTTCCTTTTCAAAAAACAGACATAAGAGTACTAGTTTGTAAAGAGTACTCAAAAAAGGAGGAACCCTCTCCAGAGTTTTTTACCGAAAAAGATTTTGGTTTCAAAGCGAGTTTAAAATCCGACAATTTAAAAGATTTCGTTAAAAACAAATACGACCTACTTATAAACTATACAAAAACGTCAAACTTATTAACGAATATGGTAACTTTGTTGTCACAAGCAGATTTTAAAGCAGGTTTTGCAGAAATTGACGATAGATTGTACGATATAGTAGTATCTGATGCTAGTTTTAACGAAGCTGTTTTAAACCAAGAATTAAAAAAATACCTAACGATTTTAAATAAAATATAATGCAAAAGTTTGTAGGAACTGGAGTAGCTTTAGTAACTCCTTTCAATGAAGATTTAAGTGTAGACTTTGAAGCACTTAAAAAGTTAGTAAATTACAATATTGAAAACGGTACAAACTATTTAGTAATAAATGGAACTACTGGAGAAAGTGCAACAATTACTAAAGAAGAAAAATTAGAAATAATAAAAGTAATTGCTGAAGAAAATAAAGGGCGTTTACCTTTAGTTTTAGGGGTTGGAGGAAACAACACACAAACTGTTGTTGAAGAACTACAATCTTTAGACTTATCGGAAATAGACGGAATTTTATCAGTAGCCCCGTATTATAGCAAACCAACTCAAGAAGGGTTCTATCAACATTACAAAGCAATTTCTTTAGCGAGCCCTAAGCCAATTATTATGTATAATGTTCCTGGTAGAACAGCAAAAAATATGGAGCCAGCAACAACGTTACGATTAGCAAGAGATTTTGAAAACATTGTTGCAGTTAAAGAAGCAGGAAACAATCAACAACAATACTATGAGTTGTTAAAAGATAAGCCTGAAGACTTTTTAGTAATTTCAGGTGATGATGATTTGGCTGTTGGAGTAACTTTAGCAGGTGGAGCAGGAGTTATTTCTGTAATAGGGCAAGCATTACCAAAAGAGTTTTCAAAAATGATTCAGTTAGGGTTAGAAGGAAAAGCAAAAGAAGCTTACGAACTTCATTATAAATTAATGGATATAGTAAGTCTAATTTTTGAAGAAAACAATCCAGCAGGAATTAAAGCGGTGTTACAAAAATTAGGAATTTGTTTAGATGAAGTACGTTTACCACTAGTAACAGCTTCAGAAGAACTACAAACAAAAATATCAGACTTTATAGATAATCTATAAACTGTCTAAACAAAAATAAAGAATGCAAAAGGCTACAATTTCGTTATTGTAGTCTTTTTTTAGCATCTTTGTATAAAGAGTAATTTTTAAAGTAGAAAATATGTTATCAAAAGTAATAGAACAAGCATTAAATGATCAAATAAGAGTAGAAGCAGAGTCTTCTCAAATATATTTAGCTATGGCATGTTGGGCAGAAGTTCAAGGTTTTGAAGGTGTATCACAATTTATGTACGCACATTCAGATGAAGAGCGTATGCACATGTTAAAGTTAGTAAAATTCGTAAACGAACGAGGTGGACATGCTCATATTTCTGATTTAAAAGAACCACCAGCAAAATTTGGGTCTTTTAAAGATATGTTTCAAACATTGTTTGATCATGAGGTAATGGTATCTAAATCGATAAATGATTTAGTACATATCACATTACAAGAAAAAGACTATGCAACACATAACTTTTTACAGTGGTATGTATCTGAGCAAATTGAGGAAGAAGCATTGGCACGTAACATTTTAGATAAAATTAATTTAATTGGAGACGATAAAGGAGGATTGTATTTATTTGATAATGATGTAAAGCAAATAGTAGCTCAATCTGCATCAGGAGCACAGGAATAAGATTAACAAACATTTAGGAGTTCTTTGAAAAAATTATAACAGATTTTGTAGTTTCTTGTAAATCTCATTTATGAGATAAAAAATCGTTTTAATAATCCATAATTAATCACTAATTTTGCCAGATGCAAAAAATGAAAAATCTAGCGTATATTGCTGTAATGCTTTTAGTACTTTCTTCATGTGGAGAGTATCAAAAAGTATTGAATAAAGGAACTGTAGAAGAACAATACAAAATGGCTGTAAAAATGTACGAAGCTCAAAAGTACAGTAAAGCTTTACGTTTGTTTGAAAAAATAACACCTTCATACAGAGGTAAACCTCAAATGGAGCGTATTCAATTTATGGTTTCTCAATCTAACTTTAATGAGAAAAATTACGGGTTGGCAGGATATTACTTTAATAGATTTACTGGAAATTACCCAAAAAGTTCAAAAAGAGAAGAAGCCGCTTTTTTATCAGCTTTAAGTTATTACAAAGCAGCTCCTAGCTTTAGTTTAGACCCAACAGATACAAATAAAGCTTTAGAGGCCTTTCAAAAGTTTATAGATAATTATCCAGATTCAGATAAATTAGAAGAGGCTAACAAGTATCATGCTGAATTGAGAGCAAAACTAGAAAAGAAATCTTTTGAGATAGCAAAAACATATTATAGAACTGCTGAATATGACTCTAGAAATTACAAAGCGGCAATTGTAGCTTTTGATAATTTATTAGAAGATTATTTAGGAACTAAGTATAAAGAAGAAGCTTTATATTATCGTTTAAAAGCAGCACATGATTTTGCAATCAAAAGTACGCAACGTAGAAAAGCAGAAAGAATTAAAGAAGCAGTTAAAGCGTACGATAAGTTAAAAAGAAATTTTCCTGAATCAAAATTCATGGAAGAATCAAACGAAATGTTAGCAACATTAAACAAAGAACAAGAACAATTAGCTAAAAGTTAAAAAATGGATTATAAAGAAACGAAAGCGCCGTTAAGTACCGTAACTTATAATAAAGAAGCTATCGAGGCTCCAACACATAATATTTATGAAGCTATTTCTATTATAGCAAAGAGAGCTACACAAATTAATTCTGATTTAAAGAAGGAATTAGTTGACAAGTTAGATGAGTTTGCTACCTATAACGATAGTTTAGAAGAAGTTTTTGAAAATAAAGAACAAATCGAAGTTTCTAAATTCTATGAGCGTTTACCTAAGCCACATGCTATTGCAGTAGAAGAGTGGTTAAATGAGAAGGTATACTATAGAACTCCAGAGACAAAATAATATGTCTGTACTAAGCGGTAAAAAAGTTTTACTTGGTGTTACCGCCGGTATAGCGGCATATAAAACAGCGAGTTTAGTTCGCTTGTTTATAAAATCAGGCGCAGAAGTCAAAGTAATTATGACTCCTGCGTCTAAAGATTTTATAACACCTCTTACACTTTCCACCTTATCAAAAAATACAGTTCATTCTACCTTTTATGATAAAGAAGATGAAAATGAATTGTGGAATAATCATGTAGATTTAGGTTTGTGGGCAGATTTAATGTTAATAGCCCCAGCTACAGCAAATACCTTATCTAAAATGACAAATGGTACTTGCGATAATTTATTATTGGCAACCTATTTATCAGCAAAATGTCCAGTGTATTTTGCTCCTGCGATGGATTTAGATATGTACCAACATCCATCAACAAAAACTAGTTTAGAAAGTTTACAAAGTTTTGGAAATATATTAATTCCTGCTACTTCAGGTGAATTAGCAAGCGGATTGGTTGGAGAAGGTCGTATGGCTGAACCAGAAGACATTGTTGACTTTATAGAGAAAGATATTGTATCTAAACTACCGCTTCGAGGGAAAAAAATGCTAATTACTGCAGGTCCAACCTATGAAGCAATAGATCCTGTTCGTTTTATTGGAAATCATTCTTCAGGTAAAATGGGGTTTGAAATTGCAAAAACAGCGGCTAATTTAGGAGCTGAGGTGTTTTTAGTAGCAGGTCCTTCTCATCAACAAGTACATCATTCTTTTATTCATAGAATAGATGTGAAATCAGCTCAAGATATGTATGAAGCATGTCATAAGTACTTTGCTGAGGTTGATATAGCTGTGTTATCGGCGGCAGTTTCAGACTATCGACCAAAAAATGTAGCTACTCAAAAAATAAAAAAGAAAGAAGCAGCGTTAAGTATTGAGTTAGAACCAACTAAAGATATCTTAAAATCTCTAGGAGAAATTAAGAAAAAACAGTTGTTAGTTGGTTTTGCATTAGAAACGAACGATGAGATACAAAACGCAAAAAGTAAGCTTACACGCAAAAAATTAGATTTTATTGTATTAAATTCGTTACGTGATAAAGGTGCTGGTTTTGCAACCGACACCAATAAAATTACAATTATTGATGCTGATTTTAATGAAAAATCATTTGATTTAAAATCAAAAAAAGCAGTGTCAAAAGATATCGTTAACGAAATAATACAAAAATTAAATGCGTAAGTTTTTCTTTATTTTTTTTCTTCTTTCTGTTACTTTTTCTTCTTATTCGCAAGAGTTGAATGCTACTGTAATTATCAATTCAGATAAAGTACAAAGTAGTAACAAGCAAGTTTATCAAACGTTACAAAAAGCATTAACAGAGTTTATTAATGATAAACAATGGACGAATAAAAATTTTAAGCAACAAGAACGAATTAACTGCGCATTCAATATTATCATAAACGAGCAAAACGGGAATAATTTTTCAGGAAGTTTACAAGTGCAGTCAACACGACCTGTATATAACTCAACTTACGCTACACCTGTTTTAAATATTAATGATACAAATTTTAACTTTCGTTATAATGAGTTCGATCCGTTAATTTACAATCCAACTATTTACGAATCTAATTTAATCTCTACAATTGCTTTTTATGTGTATACAATATTAGGAGTTGATACAGATACCTTTGCTTTGAAGGGAGGAGAGACTTATTTAAAACAAGCGGAAAACATTATGTTGCTGGCGCAATCTAATGGAGAGTCTGGTTGGCAAAATCAAGTAGGAAAACAAAATCGTTTTGCTTTAATAGATAATTTATTGTCTTCTAAATTTAGTGCCTTACGAAGTATCTACTACAATTATCACCGTAACGGTTTCGATAATTTTGTTGATAATAAAAATTCAGCTAAAGAAGCAATTGAAAAAAGTGTTTTAGATTTAGACAAACTACACAATATTACTATTGGTAATTATATGATTCGCGTTTTCTTAGATGCTAAAGGAGATGAAATAGTAAATGTTTTTTCTGATGGTAGTGCATCGAGAAATCAATCACAAATGATAACAGTTTTAAATAAGATTGCACCTACTTATAAAGATAAGTGGAAGAAATTACAGTAGTATTAGACTTGTTATAGGCTTAAATGTAACGTTTATAAGCTGTTGAAAAATCAATAGACTTCCTTTGTTTTAGTTTGACTTAATTCATTCAAAATTCTTACTTTTATTTTTTACAAAAGAATAGAATTTGCTTACACATTTATCTATACATAATTATGCGTTAATCAATCAGTTAACGATTGATTTTACGAACGGTTTATCTATCATAACAGGTGAAACTGGAGCAGGGAAATCCATTTTATTAGGAGCTTTAGGGCTTGTAATGGGGAACCGTGCCGACTTAACTGCTTTAAAAAACACAGAAAAAAAATGTGTTATTGAGGCTCAATTTTCTGTTGAAGGATATGCTTTACAAGAGTTGTTTAAAGAGTTAGATCTCGACTATGAACAAGAAACCATAATTCGAAGAGAAATTTTGCCTTCGGGCAAGTCGAGAGCTTTTGTTAATGATACACCAGTTACTTTATCGATATTAAATGCTTTAAAAACAAAGCTAATTGATATTCATTCGCAACATCAAACCATGCAGTTGTCAGATGTATCTTTTCAATTCTCTGTTATTGATGCCTTAGCAAAAAATCAAGCTAAAATAGCATCGTATAAAAGAGGCTTGCGTACGTATAACAAATTACGAAAAGAGCTGAAAGTACTTCAAGAAGAAACTGAGAAATCGAAAGAGCAGTACGAGTACAATTTACATTTGTTTAATGAGTTTGAAGAGGCTAATTTAAAAGAAGGAGAACAAGAAGTTTTAGAAGAAAAATTAGATAAATTAAACAATATTGAAGAAATAAAGTTGAACTTATCTGAAGCTTTAGGTGTTTCGATTAATGAAGAAATAGGAATTCAAACATTGCTAAACTCTTTAGAGAGTAAACTGCAAAAAATTAGTTCTTTTTCTAAGCAATATGAAGAGTTAGCGAATCGAGTAACAAGCGTGAAAATTGAGTTAGATGATGTAGTTACTGAGTTAGAAAGTGCGAATGAAGAAGTTGAATTTAATCCGAATGAAATTGAAGAACTAAATGATAGGTTACAACTTATTTACAATCTTCAAAAGAAACATTCAGTATCAACTATAAGTGAATTACAAGAAATTCATGCATCATTATCTGAAAAAGTAGCACAGGTTGAAGATGCAGGAGGAATAGTGGCTCAAAAAGAGGCAGAAATTAAAGAGGTAGCTAAGAAGTTAGATGACGTAGCAAAAATGATTACGACATCTAGAAATAAAGTAATTCCGAAGTTGAAAAAAGAGTTAGAATATCTTTTGTCGGAATTAGGAATGCCAAATGCTCGTTTTGCAATTGAATTATTAGCTTCTGAAGAATATTTATCTAACGGAAAAGACAATTTACAATTTTTATTCTCAGCAAACAAAGGAGGTGATTTTGGAGAATTGAAAAAGGTAGCATCAGGTGGAGAATTATCTCGCATCATGTTATCGATTAAAAAAATACTATCAGAAAAGATACAACTACCAACCATTATTTTTGATGAGATTGATACCGGAGTTTCAGGGGAAGTATCTAATAAAATTGCAAAAATAATGCAAGATATGAGTGCTCATATGCAGGTAATAACTATAACACATTTACCTCAAATAGCTTCAAAAGGAGTGCAGCACTATAAAGTGTTTAAGGGAGAAGAAAAAGGAGTAACAACTTCTAATTTAAAGTTATTGTCAGAAGACGAGCGTATTAGAGAAATAGCAGAAATGTTAAGTGGAAAAGATGTTTCTGAAAGTGCTCTAATTCATGCAAAAGAATTATTAAATTAAGAAACTATGAGTGAAGAAAAAGCTGAAAATATTTTTTATGAAGCCGATGAGTTAATAAACCAAGGAAAAATGGTTGAAGCAAAAGAACTGTTTTTAGAGTTATTGAGTGAGTTTCCTGATTATGGAAGAGCACACAATCATTTAGGATGGTTATATAATATGAAATTTAACAATTATCCTAAAGCAAAAAAACACCTTGAACTAGCTTTAAAATATGCTGCAGATTACCATGCTGCCTATAGTAACTATTCATATTTGTTAATAGATATGAACCTTTATGATGAAATGATTACTTTTGGCAACGAAGTAATTAATTATTCTGTTGTAGATAAATCAACCATATACACTAATATGGCTAAAGCTTATGAGTTTAAAGGAGATAACATGAGAGCTTATGAGTATTATAAAAAAGCAACAACAGCTACCTTAAATAATAAGACATTAGATAGTTTGTATGCTTCGTTAAACAGAGTAAAAGGAAAAATGAGCTTTTTCCAAAAATTAAAATTAATAAACAACTAGAAAGATAAAACACTTTAATATGTATAATTTACTAAAAGGAAAAAAAGGAATTATTTTTGGAGCATTAGATGAAAATTCTATAGCGTGGAAAGTTGCTGAACGTGCTCACGAAGAAGGAGCAGAGTTTGTATTAACCAACGCACCAATTGCAATGCGTATGGGTGGTATTAAAGATTTAGCTGCGAAGACAGGATCAGAAATTATTCCAGCTGACGCAACTTCTATGGAAGATTTAAACAACTTGGTTGAAAAATCTATGGAAATTTTAGGAGGGAAAATCGATTTCGTTTTACACTCTATTGGTATGTCAGTTAATGTACGTAAAGGTCGTCATTATACAGATTCTAAATACGATTTTACGGCGAAAGGATGGGACGTTTCTGCAGTGTCTTTTCACAAAGTAATGAACGTTTTATATAACAAACAAGCCATGAATGAGTGGGGAAGTATTGTTGCATTAACGTATATGGCAGCACAACGTGTATTCCCAGATTACAATGATATGGCTGATAACAAAGCGTATTTAGAGAGTATTGCACGTAGTTTTGGATATTTCTTCGGAAGAGATCATAAAGTGCGTGTAAACACAATTTCTCAATCACCTACACCAACAACTGCAGGTCAAGGAGTAAAAGGATTTGATGGATTTATTTCGTATGCTGAGAAAATGTCTCCATTAGGAAATGCTACAGCTTTGGAATGTGCTGATTATACCATCTCATTATTCTCTGATTTAACAAAGAAAGTAACCTTACAAAACTTATTCCATGATGGAGGTTTCTCTAATATGGGAGTAAGTGATGCGGTAATGGAAAGGTTTACTGAAGAGTAAATTAACTTGTGCCTTAAGCGTAGTCGGAAAGGTTCCGAAAGAATATATAATTAAATGCAAATCGTTAGATTTGCATTTTTTATTGATAGTTACAAATGAGCAATATTTTACACATAGAAAAGGAGTTAAAATCCTTAAGACAACAGCTTAAAGAACATGAGTTATATAATTCGTTAAATGATATAAATGATGTAAAATTATTTATGGAATCACATGTGTTCGCTGTGTGGGATTTTATGTCGTTATTAAAAGCATTACAACGAGAACTTACTTGTGTGAATTTACCTTGGTTACCTGCTGTAAATACTAAAACAGCTCGTTTTATTAATGAAATTGTGTTAGGTGAAGAAACTGATATTAATGAGTTAGGAGAGCCTAAAAGTCACTTTGAAATGTATATTGATGCGATGCGTCAAGCAGGAGGAAGTACTTCTCAAATTTCAAGTTTTATTTCAGATATTCTTGACAGTAAATCTGTTGAGCAAGCTCTGGAAAACTGTTCAATTATTGAAGAAGTGAAAGATTTTGTAAATTTTTCTTTTGAAGTTATTAAAACAAGACAACCACATATTATTGCATCTAGTTTTACCTATGGAAGAGAAGATGTGATTCCTGATATGTTTTTAGAAATTGTAAAAAATACGGAAGAGAAAGAAGGAAGTTCATACAGTAAACTTACGTATTATTTGAATAGACACATTGAGTTAGACGGTGATGAACATGGACCATTATCATTACAAATGATTGAAGAATTATGCGGTAATGATCAACAAAAATGGGATGATGTTTTGTTTTATGCTAAAGAATCTTTACAGAAAAGAATACAGCTTTGGGATGGTATAACTAAACAAATTAACAAAGCAGTTTTAGCATAGTGACTATAAGTTTTTCAATAATAATACCTGTTTATAATCGACCTCAAGAAATAGATGAGTTGTTAGGAAGCTTGACTAAACAAGAGTTGAAAGACGACTTTGAGGTACTTGTTATTGAAGATGGTTCTGAAAACTCATCAGAAGAAGTTGTAAATAAATACACTTCTCAGCTTAATCTAAAGTATTTTTCCAAGGGGAATAGTGGAGCAGGAGCAAGTCGTAATTATGGAATGAAAAGAGCATCGGGAAGTTATTTTATTATTTTGGATTCTGATGTTATTGTTCCACCACAATATCTTTCCGAAGTAAAAAAAGCATTAGAAGAAAGTTATACAGATGCTTTTGGAGGTCCAGATGCTGCGCATCCTAATTTTACTGCTTTACAAAAAGCAATTAATTATTCAATGACTTCGGTATTAACTACAGGAGGAATTCGTGGAAAAAAGAAATCGGTTGGTAAATTTCAACCCAGAAGCTTCAATCTAGGCTTGTCAAAAGTTGCTTTTGAAAAAACAAATGGTTTTTCAAAAATGAAAGCAGGAGAAGATATCGATTTAACTTTCCGCCTTTGGGAAAATGGCTTTGAAACACAATTAATAGAAAAGGCTTTTGTATATCATAAGCGTAGAAGTACTATTAAACAGTTTTTTAAACAAACATTTGCTTTTGGTACTGCAAGACCTATATTGAATAAAAAATATCCAGAAACGGCAAAATTAACGTATTGGTTTCCGAGTTTATTCATCATAGGGATTGATATTGCCATTATAGCAGCTTTTTTTGGTTACTGGCAATTATTAACTTTTTATGGATTTTATTTTACCTGTACCTTTTTAGATTCTCTATTTCAAAATAAAAATCTACAAGTAGCTTTGTTAAGTATGGTAACAACCATCACTCAGTTTTATGGTTATGGATTAGGTTTTCTCGAGTTCAGATTTCTGAAAAAATAAAAAGCTCCCAATTTCTTGAGAGCTTTTGCTAGTTATAATTTATTTAAAATTATTTTTCAGGGTTTAAAACACCTAAAATATATCCGTTAGTTAGATATTTCTTAGCTACTTTCTGAATATCTTTTATAGTTAAAGAATTTACTCTGTCTTCAAAAGAAGCTATGTCTGAGACATCGTTGTTTTGATAGTCTACATTTTTAATAGTGTTTAACCAAAAACGATTCTTTTTAAGGTCTTCTTTGTAGTCAGCAATCATTCCTTTTTGAGCTTTCATTAAGTCTTCTTTAGTAGGTCCATTTTTAACAACAGAAGCAACTTCAGCTACAGAAATGTTTTTTAGTTTTTCAACATTTTCCGGAGCACAAGGGTATGAAATGGTAAAGTTATACCATCCGTAAGGCATTTTAGATATATTACCACGAGTTCTTGAAGAGTATACACCACCTTCTTGTTCACGTAATTTTTCAGTTAATTTAATTCCAACAACTTCACCTAATATTTTAAAAGCTAAAGCATCTTTTTTGTTGTATTTAGCTTTTCCTTGATAGGTAATACGAACATTACTTTTAGGATCTTTACCTTTAGTAACTGTTTTAGAATGAGAACCAGATAAAGGTCTGAAATCTGAAACCTTATATGTTTCATTAGAGCTTTTTCCTGGTAAACCTGCAATATATTTAGTTGCGTATTCAGCAAGTTTCTTTTCGTCAACATTACCAACAAAATAGAAGTTGAAATCACCAGCATTAGCAAAACGCTCTTGATACTTTTTATATGCTAAGTTGTAATCAGCTTTTTCGTATTTTTCAGGAGAAGGAAAACCTGTATAACGAGGATCTTCTCCGTAAACAAATTCACTCATTTCTTTTTGGAAAAAGAAATTAGGACTAGCTAGTAGATTTCCTAAGAAACTTTTTTGTTTATTTACATAAGAGTTAAATGCTTTTTCATCTTTATTTAAAGAGGTAAAGTATAAATGCACCATTTGGAATAATTCTTCTAAGTCTTTAGGAATTGCAGAACCTCTAAAACCTTCACTTAATCCAGAAATATAAGGAGAAACACGAACAATTTTACCTGACATCATTTTAGATAAATCTGTTTTAGAAAAACCATTAATTCCAGCTTCAGAAAGTCCTCTGTTAGCAAAAGAAGTAGCTTTTAATTCTTCATCAGAGTATAAAGAAGTTCCTCCAAAGCTAAAAGCTTCAAATAATACTTCATCGTTTTTAAAATCGGTTTTTTTGTAGGTAATTTTTGCTCCGTTACTTAAGGTCATAGTTTTTGTACCTAAATTTTTATTTTCAGTAACGTTTACTATAGATCCAGGTGTTGGTTGTTTTGTTATTAATGAAGCAGCAACAGCTTTGTCTTCATAAGGTTTTAACTCTTTTGTTTTAACATTATTTAAAGCATCAATAACTTGTTGTTCAGTAACAACTTTTTTAGGACCTGTAATAACAACTACACGATTATCATCATGTAAATAACTTTCAATAAGTTTGTTTACTTCTTCTAGTTTTACTGAAGGTAATAGTGTTTGATGAGCTTTGTACTCCCATTCAATACCAGGAATTGGCTCTTGTTCTAAGTAGTTGTTTACATATTCACCAACTATTCTTCTAGATTCTCTTTTATCTTTGTCTTTAAATGCTTTTTCCATTCGAGCAGATATGTTCATTTTTGCTCGATCTAATTCACCTTGTTGAAAACCGTATCTTTTAACACGTTCACTTTCATCCAATAAAGCTTGTAAACCTTTTAATTGTCCATCTGCACTTACACCTGCTCTTGATTGGTAAGCTTCTTTACCACGAGCCCAAGTTCCTCCGTGATAACTAAATCCGTAGACAAAAGGTGGGTTTTCGCTATTACGTAACTCATCTAAACGATTGTTAATCATCTGAGCAAATAAAGACTTTACAATTGAATTTCTGTAATCAGTAATGGTAACATCTGGTGTAGCCTCACCATAATCTTTGTACATTAATTGAACACTAGAAAAAGGAGCTTCTTTATCAGCTTCAATTGCTATGAAAGTTTCTTTGTGATTTTTTAAAGGAGCAACTTCTCTTTTACGAGGGTTGTTCACAGCTGGTATTTTATTAAAATGTGATTTGATTTTTTCTTCTAACACATCAACACTAACATCACCTACAGCTACTACAGCCATTAAATCTGGACGATACCAGTCTTTATGAAAACGACGAATACTTTCGTGTTTAAAGTTTTCTAAATTTTCTTTAGTACCAATAGGTAATCTTTCAGCATATTTAGAACCATGCATTACTTTTGGTAAGTATTTTTCTAACATGCGGCTATCAGCTCCTCTACGAGAACGATATTCTTCTAAAACAACACCACGCTCTTCATCAATGTCTTTTCCTTCTAACAAAGCACCATGTGCCCAGTCTTCAAGAATTTGAAACCCTTTTTCAAGTTTTTCTTTATTATCACTAGGAATAGGTAAGATGTATACAGTTTCATCAAAACCAGTATAAGCATTCAAGTGGGCACCAAATTTAACTCCGATAGATTGTAGATAATCTACTAGTTCGTTCTTTTTAAAATTTTTGGTACCATTAAAGTTCATGTGTTCCATGAAGTGAGCTAAACCTAATTGATCATCATCTTCTAAAATTGAACCTGCATTTACAACTAATCTTAATTCTACTTTGTTAGCTGGTTTTGGGTTTTGTTTGATGTAGTAGGTCATCCCATTTGATAGTTTCCCTATCTTAACCGAAGGATCGGTTGGGATTTTCATAGCACTTACTTTTCCTTTTTTTGGTAGCTTTTGTTGTGTTTCTTTTAAAGCTTGGCTATACCCTGTAGATATAAAGAAGGCCAGAGATAGTCCTAATAATGTTTTTTTCATAGTATATGAATTTTAATTTGTAGGCAATTTACGGTGAATTATTAATAAACTAAAGAATTAGTTTTAAAAACTATTGATTATATTGCTATATTGATAATGAATACTAAAAATCTTATTTTTAAGGTTTGTTAATAGATTTATGTGATCAAAAACAAATAAGCTATTTTTTATTATTATAATGTGACTTAAATTGTTAATTTTACGTCTAATGTTTTAGTGAGAGTAAAAAAAAGTTTACTTTTGCGTATTCAAAAATTTGAAGCCCCCCACGAGAAATAAGTTGTATAAGAGCAACTTAATGTTTTTGTGTGGGGCTTTTTTGTATCCCACTGTATTGTTTATTAAGAATAAAAGTCTTGAAGAATTTCAAGGAATAAAATTGTATATATAAAATAAAATGTATTAATATGGGGGAGAGTTACATTTCAAATAACTTTATAACAAGAAAAGATATTAAATTCTTTTTAACCTTAATTTTTCTAAGTGTAATAGTGCACGTAAGGGCTCAAGTAGCAGTTACGCCTAATCCTACAGCTTTAGAAATAGCAACAGAGTTACAGTCTGCAGGAGTAGTAATAACAAACCCTGTTATCACTAGAGGCGCAACAAATCAAATAGCTCTTTTTACAAATGGAGATGGAGGAGCTAACTTAGAACTTGATAGAGGTATAGCTTTTACAACATCTAATGTTAATCAGGTTTTTGTTACAAATAATGAAACAGGGTTGTCTGTAAATGCTTCTGGAACAGATCATATAGATGCTGATTTAACAGCTATAGATTCTCAAGCAACTAGAGATGTAGTTGTTTTTGAATTTGATTTTAGAGCATTGCCAAATTATACAGGAGTTCTTTTAGAGTATCAATTTGGTTCAGAAGAATACCCAGATTATGTAGGGTCTCCTTTTAATGATGTTTTTGGTTTTTTCGTGACAGATCCATTTGGATTAGATCCAACAATACCAAATATGGCACCAGGTGCAAACTTAGCACAGGTACCCGGTACTACAAACCCAGTAGCAATTAATAACATAAATGCAGGTTTTAGAGGGTATTCAGGAGGTGGAGCAAACTATCCAGGTATTACTCCTGATTTGTCGCAAGGTGCATTATATATTAATAATGGACATGTTTTAGATAATGACGCTGACCCAAATAATGCTGGTCCTTTAAACAACAATCCTGGAGCCACTCCTATTGGTGTAGAGTTTAATGGTATTACTAGAAAACTAACAGCAAATATAAATTTGACACCAGGTATAACATACCATATGAAAATAGCTATTGCAGATGTGACCGATTCAAGTTTTGACTCAGGAGTATTTATTACAAGAGTTGGAGGTGTACCTATTATAGTTGCAGAAGATGATTTTGGAGAAATAGTAAGTACAAATGGGGGAGTAGCTGTAGCAAATGTGTTAACAAATGATACCGTAGCAGGTATAACTAATCCATCAGCATCAGGAGTAGAACTATCAGAAGTTAGTTCTGAAAACCCAGGAATAACATTAAACACAAATACAGGAGAAGTTTCTGTAGCACCTGGTGTGCCAGCTGGTGTATATGAATTAGTATATAGTTTATGTCAACCTTCAACAAATTGTGATACAGCTATAGTAACAGTAACAGTTTTAGCAGATAGTGATGGAGATAATGTTGCAGATAGAGATGATTTGGATGATGATAATGATGGTATTTTAGATACGGAGGAAAATAATTGTACAGGAACTATCAGTTATGAGTTTTATAATTCCTATCCATTATCAAATACAGTAGACGATATACCAACTACAGGGGCTTTAGCAACAGGAACAAGTACTAATTTTAATGTAGATCAACTGTGGGCGCTACATACCCCAGGGGATCATGAAACATTTAGTGTTAGATACAAAGGGTTGTTAAGAATAGATACAGATGGGGCTTATACGTTCTATACAACATCTGATGATGGGTCTAAACTGTTTATAAATGGTATAGAAGTCGTTGACAACGACGGACCACATGCAAGTCAAACACGAAGTGGTCAAATAACTCTTAAATCAGGAGTCCATGAACTCGAAGTGTTATTTTATGAAAGAACAGGAGCAGAAAATTTATCTGTAGAATATGAAGGCCCATCCATATCAAGAAGAAACTTACCATTCTCTAGATTAAGCTGTCTGTTAGATTCCGACAATGATGGGATTCCGAATCATTTAGATTTAGATAGTGATAATGATGGGTGCTTTGATGCAGTAGAAGCAAGTGAAAATGTTTCTTCTGGTCAGTTAGACGGAAATGGAAGAATAGATATAGCAGCTCAAGGAAGTATCGATAGCAATGGAGTTCCTAACCTTGTAAATGCTTCTGGAGCATCAGATATAGGAGGTGATCAAGGACAAGAGACCACAGGTAATGAAATTGTTGCTACTCAAATACAAATGGACACACAACCAAGTGATAGTACTATATGTTTAGGGAGCAATGTTACTTTTACAGCCGCAGCAAGCTCTTTAAGTACAACTACTTATACAGGAACCGCCCCAGGAACAAATCCGGATTACAGTGGTAGTACAAGTACTACAACTGGATTGGTATATCAATGGCTAGAGCAAGTAGGAGGTGTCGGAGCTTGGAATAGTATATCTAATGGAGGAATATATAGCAATGCAACTACCCCTGCATTAACCTTAACCAATCCACCAATAACAGCTTCCAATAATAAATATAGGTTAATAGTAACAAGTACACTTAACACCTGTCAGACTTTAGCTTCAGATGAAGCATCCCTTACAATTATCCCTACTTCGGTGGGAGGAAGCATTGCGGGAAGTACCAATGTTTGTACCGGAACCAATTCAACAACACTGACCCTAAGTGGACAGACAGGAAATATCATCCGTTGGGAAAGTTCTACCGATAACTTTACCACTGATACCGATATTGCAAATACCACCACGACCTTAACAGCAACCAACCTTACCACCACCACGCAATACCGTGCAATCGTACAAAGTGGTGCCTGTACTGAAGCGACTTCTGCTACAGCAACCATTACTGTAGATCCGACTTCAGTGGGAGGAAGCATTGCGGGAAGTACCAATGTGTGTACCGGAACCAATTCAACAACACTGACCCTAAGTGGACAGACAGGAAATATCATCCGTTGGGAAAGTTCTACCGATAACTTTACCACTGATACCGATATTGCCAATACCACTACGACCTTAACTGCAACCAACCTTACCACCACCACGCAATACCGTGCAATCGTACAAAGTGGTGCCTGTACTGAAGCGACTTCTGCTACAGCAACCATTACTGTAGATCCTACTTCGGTGGGAGGAAGCATTGCGGGAAGTACCAATGTGTGTACCGGAACCAATTCAACAACACTGACCCTAAGTGGACAGACAGGAAATATCATCCGTTGGGAAAGTTCTACCGATAACTTTACCACTGATACCGATATTGCAAATACCACCACGACCTTAACAGCAACCAACCTTACCACCACCACGCAATACCGTGCAATCGTACAAAGTGGTGCCTGTACTGAAGCTACTTCTGCTACAGCAACCATTACTGTAGATCCTACTTCGGTAGGAGGAAGCATTGCGGGAAGTACCAATGTGTGTACCGGAACCAATTCAACAACATTGACCCTAAGTGGACAGACAGGAAATATCATCCGTTGGGAAAGTTCTACCGATAACTTTACCACTGATACCGATATTGCCAATACCACCACGACCTTAACTGCAACCAACCTTACCACCACCACGCAATACCGTGCAATCGTACAAAGTGGTGCCTGTACTGAAGCGACTTCTGCTACAGCAACCATTACTGTAGATCCTACTTCGGTGGGAGGAAGCATTGCGGGAAGTACCAATGTGTGTACCGGAACCAATTCAACAACATTGACCCTAAGTGGACAAACAGGAAATATCATCCGTTGGGAAAGTTCTACCGATAACTTCACCACTGATACCGATATTGCCAATACCACCACGACCTTAACAGCAACCAACCTTACCACCACCACGCAATACCGTGCAATCGTACAAAGTGGTGCCTGTGCAGAAGCGACTTCTGCTACAGCAACCATTACTGTAGATCCGACTTCGGTAGGAGGAAGCATTGCGGGAAGTACCAATGTGTGTACCGGAACCAATTCAACAACATTGACCCTAAGTGGACAGACAGGAAATATAATCCGTTGGGAAAGTTCTACCGATAACTTTACCACTGATACCGATATTGCCAATACCACCACGACCTTAACAGCAACCAACCTTACCACCACCACGCAATACCGTGCAATCGTACAAAGTGGTGCCTGTACTGAAGCTACTTCTGCTACAGCAACCATTACTGTAGGAGGAGTAGTTAACTTAACTATAAATGATATTACGGCAGACAACATTGTCAATGCCTCAGAAGCAGGAACAACCATTGCAGTCACTGGAACAGTAGGCGGAGATTTCAATACCGGCGACACGGTAACCTTAGTAATCAATGGAAACAACTACACCGGTACCGTAGATGCCAGTGGAAACTACAGCATCAATGTTCCGGGGTCAGACTTAGCCGCTGACACAGACACGACAGTAGAGGCTAGTTTCCTGTCATATGCAACTTGTTCCACCAACACGAATCATGTTTATAATGTAGACACGACCGCTCCAGTTCCTACCATAAGTGTAGACAACATCACGGCAGACAACATTGTCAATGCAACAGAAGCAGGAACAACCATTGCAGTCACTGGAACAGTAGGCGGAGATTTCAATACCGGCGACACGGTAACCTTAGTAATCAATGGAAACAACTACACTGGTACCGTAGATGCCAGTGGAAACTACAGCATCAATGTACCAGGGTCAGACTTAGCTGCTGACACAGACACGACAGTAGAAGCAAGTGTAGCGACAACAGACGGATCGGGGAATGCAGGAAGTGCAAACACGAATCATGTTTATAATGTAGACACGACCGCTCCAGTTCCTACCATAAGTGTAGACAACATCACGGCAGACAACATAGTCAATGCAACAGAAGCAGGAACAACCATTGCAGTCACTGGAACGGTAGGCGGAGATTTCAATACCGGCGACACGGTAACCTTAGTAATCAATGGAAACAACTACACTGGTACCGTAGATGCCAGTGGAAACTACAGCATCAATGTACCAGGGTCAGACTTAGCTGCTGACACAGACACGACAGTAGAAGCAAGTGTAGCGACAACAGACGGATCGGGGAATGCAGGAAGTGCAAACACGAATCATGTTTATAATGTAGACACGACCGCTCCAGTTCCTACCATAAGTGTAGACAACATCACGGCAGACAACATAGTCAATGCAACAGAAGCAGGAACAACCATTGCAGTCACTGGAACGGTAGGCGGAGAT